>CAZPLX010000143.1:0-4626 GCA_964587345.1 uncultured bacterium | reverse complement strand
CCCCCACTTCTTGGTTTCCCCCCCCTCCCCGCCGTCCATGAGCCCGTCAAGCGCCCCCCCGAGGTCAGCCGCCGTCATGGCGGAGGCGCGAAGCCTGTTTCTGGTGGGGATGAATCGGATTTCGGGATAGGTGAGTTCGAGAGAGGGAATGGGCCTTACCTGGGAACCAGCAATTTCTTTTCTTATCATCCCGAACATGGCTCCCGCGGCCTGGACCACTTTGTTGATGTCCCCTCCGCTGATATCCACGTCGATCGTTCTTGCCCTGCCCAGCCTGGTCTGAAATATACCCGCCTGGTTGCTCACTCCGAAGATTCCCGGGATGCTGTTCACGGTCCGTGCAAAGAAGGGGACGAGCCCTCCCGCCCTTTGCTGATGGATGCTGATGGCGCCGGTAAGCATGATGGACTCTGTTCCCACGTAAAAGGCGTTGCTGATGCCCGGGACCCCGTCAACATCTTTTTCCATGTGAGGGGTGACGGCCTTGAAAATGTGTTCGCCAATCTCTCTTCTCTCCTTGTAGGAGAGCCCCGGTGGGGGGATGAGTATGCTGATGATCAGGTTCCTGTTCCCCTGGGGGAGATACTCCATCTTTGGGAGAAGGATTGCCGCAGAAAACAGGGAAAAAAAGGTGAGGCCCGCAACGGTTCCAATCCTGGTTTTATTGTCACGGATACAAAATCTTACGAGTGCCAAAATCCGTTCAACGATCCGGTTGCCTAAGTCCGCGACCCTCTTCCCCTCGAAACTGATCCCTCTTCCTGTGTATGAGAAGAGCTGTTTGGAGAGCATGGGAATTACCGAAACTGATATTACGAGGGAAAGCGATACGGCACAGGTAACTGCAATGGCAATGTCCCGAAATAGCTGGCCTGCCTCTTCCTTTACGAATACGACGGGGAAAAAGACCGCAACGGTGGTGAGTGTCGAGGCCAGGACGGCCCCCCACACCTCGCTCGTCCCATCGTAGGCCGCGTCAAATGGCCCTTTCCCCATCTTTCTGTGGCGGTCGATATTTTCCAGGACGACGATGGCATTGTCGACGAGCATTCCCACAGCGAAAGCTATCCCCGCGAGGCTGACGACGTTGAGGTTTCTTCCCAGAAGGTTCATGAAGATAAACGTTCCCACAATGCTTATGGGAATGGCTGTTGCCACGACGATGGTGGAGGAAATACTCCGGAGAAAAAGGAGGAGGACGATGATAGCCAGAGCTCCGCCTATGAGAATATTCTGCTTGACCAGTCCGATGGCCCCACTTATATAAGCCCTCTGATCGTAGACCCATTCGAGGGATATTCCTTCCGGTTCGAGTTTGGCAGAATTCAGCCACTTTACTACCTTTTCCACGTTGTCGCTCAGGGTAAGAATGTTCGTGCCCGGTTCCGGTTTTACCCCGATAGCAATACCGGGATCCCCGTTGTGCATCATGGCTACGGTGAATTTCTGATGGCCTATGGCAACATCGGCAACGTCTGAGAGAATGACCCTTCTTTGTCCCGTCGATTTGATAACAGTGTTTTCGATTTCTTCGATGGAATTATATTGGCCAACGGTTCGGATCCTGTAATCCCGCCTGCCCACTCCCATAATCCCCGCGGACACGTTCCTGTTCTCACCCTGGAGAACCCCTATGATGTCATTTATGGTGAGCCCGTACGCAGCGAGCTTTTCAGGTTTGACCGTAACATGCATCTCCGTTTCATTCCCCCCCCCGATGAAGAGGTCTGCCACACCGTTGACCCGTTCGATGTACTGCTTTATTTCATTTTCGAAAAAAGTCCTGTATGTGGAGATGTGTCGTGTGTTCCCCTCCTTTGCTTTCATGATCATCCAGATAACGGGGGACGTAGCCGCGCCGGTGGCGTTGATGACCGGTTTGTCCACATTTTCCGGATAGGCTTTGACCTCGTTGACCTTGTTGGATACCCGCAGAAGAGCATCGTCAACTTTCGTGCCGATTTTAAACCTGAGAGTTATCGTGCCCCTGCTGTTTACGGAAGAGCTCTCCATCTCCAGAAGCCCGGGGATCCCTTTAAGGACCTTCTCCTGCTCTTCTACGATTTCCCTTTCTATCTCTAAGGGTGTGGCACCTGTCCAGAAGGTAGTGACGGTTATTTCCGGCTCTGTTACAGTTGGGGTGAGCTGGTAGGGGAGCCTGGATAGGCCGATGAGGCCGAAGAGGATGATGAAAATAACACCGACGATGATACTGACCGGTTTTTCTATGGAAAATTTTATTAAATTCATGTAATTTTAGTTCCTTTCCCCTTTTATTTAACCATCCCTTTTGAGGGGATAGGCTTTACCGGTTGGCCAGGGCGAAGCCTCTCGTTTCCTTTTACGACAACTTCCATTCCCTCCTTGAGCTTGTCGCTCGTGATGCCTGCCATAAGGCCCGAGTAGCCTGTAACAATTACGGGGATCATGAGGGCCTTTCCCTCTGTTACGATGAAAACTCCCTGCCTGCCGAAGGAAGAGACAATCCCATCTCTCGCAATAATGAAGGACTCCTTTTTCGCGCCCGATGGGAGGGCGACGACTGCTTCCATTCCTCCAAAGAGGGGGAGGTCCGTGGTCACCTTTATCTTTACAGGGAAAGTCCTTGTAGAGATATCTCCCGTGGGAATGATTGCGAAAATGCCCCCTTTAAAGGCCTTCTCTCCCGCAAAGATATCCACTTCCATTCCTTTCTTCACGTAGGGAAGGATAGTTCCGGGGACGTCCACCACGATGTCGAAGACCCTTAGCTCCGCGATGGTGGCAACTTTCACGCCAGGATCGAACCATTCTCCCGGATTTGCAAATTTTTCAATAATGACGCCTTCGAAAGGAGCCCGGATCCGTTTTTTGTCGAGTTCTACCTTGAGTTGCTTAACAGAGCTCGCAAGAGAAGCGACTTTCCTGTCGAGGCCGGTAACTTTGTACCGGTAGTCATCGAATGTTTGTTCTGCCACAGAGTCTTCCTTGAACAGTTTCTTTATTCTCTTCAGGTCGAGCTTTGATTTTTCAAGTTCCACAAGGGCTTCTTCATAGTTTGCAGAGATCACATCGAGACGCTTCTCCAAAACCTCTGAATTTAACTGGAGAAGAACCTGATTTTTTTTTACTCTGTCCCCCTCCTCGAAAAAGACTTCATCCACCTTCCCGCTGACCTCTGACGAGAGATCAGAGACGGTATGGAAAAAGACGCTTCCCGTAAAATCCTGGTGAGGAGCGATTGCCCCTTTCGTGATCTTCGCAACTACCACAGGGGAGGGGGGTGGCGCCATCCCTTTTTTCTTGCCCTTCTCCTGGGGAAAGACCCAATCACCCGATGTCACAGAAATGGCAGTTAATAATATGGTGATGAGGATGATGATCTTTTTCTTTCCCTCCATGCTCTCCTCCTCCTTTCTTTTTACTTACCCGTGGGGAGGGTTCCCCCCACGAATACGTCAACCATCTGACGCACATATTTTTCAATATCCGCCGACCCGAGGTTTTCTCCCCTTATGATCTCTTCGATGAGAAAGTAGGAATAGATACTCCTCAAGTAAATCCTCGCGAGATCGACAGGGGGAAATTTTCGCACCTCTCCCGCGTCCTGGAGGGAAGCGATGTAGTCAGCCAGCGTATTCACAAGCTCTTCTACGACCCTGTTGTAGACTCTCTTGATCTTTTCCGGGTAGAGCTTACATTCCGAAACTATGATCTTCACGAGGGATTTTCCCTCTTTCAGGTTCCAGAGAAACCGGGTCCCCACCAGAAAAAGGGCATCGGGATAGGGGAGGGTCTCGAGATCTGGCCTCATCTCCTTGATATGGGGGAGAAACGTGTACTGGTTAAGGACCGCTTCAAAGAGATTTTCCTTGGAGCCGAAGTGGCGGAAAAGGGTGATCTCCGAGAGGCCTGCCTGGCTCGCTATCTCCCTCGTTGTCGCTCCGAGGTACCCCTTATCCGAGATGAGTAAGAGGGTTGCTTCCAAGATCTTCTCTTTTGTGCTTTTCTTCTCCATAATGTTAGCAATCACTTACTATACTTAACGGGCCGATCCATGTCAATATCCGCTCTTCATGGGGCGGAGTGAAAGAGGAGAGAAAATGGAGCTATTTCAATGTGTTCCCGGAGAAGAAGGGCTTCTGAAGCCTGATCATTTCGAGGACAAGAAATGCTCTCTTTCTGGCTTCGTTGGCCTTGTCACCGTCTTCGACCAACTCCAGGTATTTTTCATAGGCTTCGAGTTCAACCTCCGCAAATTTGGCCTTGTTTGCGGCCTTTGCGATGTTGAGGAGTGTCGCAGGATGCTCCATCATTTCCAGGGAGCAACCAAATGCGCCAATAGCCTCGGCATACATCTGCTCCTTGACCAGGGTCTCCCCTTTTGAAAACCAGGCTTTTGCAATTGCCTTCAACTCCTGCTGGTCATCGGGCACGGGCGGACACCCGGGGGACACATTAATTGCATGCCCAACCGCTGGAGCAAGGAATAGAACCAGTGCAGTTATTTGAAACAGTCTCATAATTTAATTTTAGAACGGATTGGCCTCCCAGCCGTCCTTTTTCTTTTTGGAGGTTCGGGATTTCTTTACACGCGGTTTGGATGACTTGGAAACTTTTTTCGTTGGTTTCTGGGGCAGGTCTGCA
>CAZPLX010000142.1:0-4678 GCA_964587345.1 uncultured bacterium | reverse complement strand
CGGGTTTTCTGGAGGTTGCGAGGTCTCATACCCTTGCTGATCTCGATCTGATGGTACGCGAAGGAAGGCTAATGGATGCCATCGTGAATCTTGAGGATGCCCTGCCTCAACTGCCGGGAATTCTGGTGGATGAGAGGTCGGAGGAGATGGTGAAAAGGGGTATGAGGCCGGAAGTCTTCCTTACGATGGAGCCTCCTCCAGGAGTCTACAAAATCAAGAACAGGGGGGGGGAGGTCATAGCTCTTATTGAGAAGAGAGAGGGAAATGACATAAAATACCGGTGTGTCCTTTCCAGGGCCTAAAACTGCTGTCCCGGGAAGGTTATTTGTGGTATAGATAGTAAGTTTTTTATACAACTAGGGAGGAGATGATGGTACTGAGTACCGACAGGAAAAAAAAGATAATCGAAGAGTACAAGAGCCATGATTCGGACACGGGGTCCGCGGAGGTGCAGATTGCTCTCCTCACGGAACGGATCAACGAGATAACGGAACACCTGAAAATACACAAGAAGGACTTCAGTTCCCGGCGCGGCCTCTTGATGCTCGTGAGCCAGAGGAGAAGGCTTCTTACGTACCTGAAAAAGAACGAGTCAAAACGCTACAAGGATATCATTGAGAAGCTCGGCCTCAGAAAGTAGCCCATCATTCATTTCATTACTGGAGAATAATTTGAAGACGTATAGTGTAAATATAGGGAACAGAGAAGTAACAATTGAAACAGGAAAGTACGCAATGCAGGCGGGGGGAAGCGTCCTCGTGCGGATGGGGGACTCGGCAGTTCTCGCGACTGCGTGTGTGTCTGAACATCCGAGGGAGGGGATCGATTTTGTTCCCCTGGTTGTCGATTACCTTGAGAAAACCTTTTCCGCGGGAAAGATTCCCGGAGGTTTTTTTAAGAGGGAAGGAAGGCCCACTGAGAAGGAAGTGCTCGTGTCGAGACTGACTGACAGGCCGATCAGGCCTCTCCTCCCGAAGAATTTTCGAAACGAGACCCAGATTATCATGACAGTCCTTTCCATGGAGCCCGAAAATTCTCCCGCTGTCATGGCATTAGTCGGTGCCTCAGCGGCTCTCACAATATCGGCTGCACCCTTTCAGGGTCCTATCGCCGCGGTACGGGTTGTGAGGATTGAGGGGGATCTCGTCATAAATCCCTCTTTTGACGACCTGGAGAAGGCGGATATCAACCTGATAGTTGCGGGGAGCAAAGAGGGAATCGTCATGGTCGAAGGGGGAGCCACAGAGGTCCCCGAGGATGAGGTTCTGGACGCGATCATGTACGGTTGGGAACAGATGCAGCCCCTGATAGAAGTTCAGGAGAAGATCGCGGAAGAGGTGGGGAAACCCGTAATTTCCGTGGAGGATGCCGAGGTAGACGGAGAGATCGAGGGGAAAGTTCACTCTGTCGCATCGGAAGGCCTGCGGGATGCTTTTTCCATCCCCGGGAAGGTGGAACGGCAGAAGAAGATCAAGGAAATATGGGACGAGGTTCTCCAGGCCTTTCCGGAAGAGGAAAGGGAAGAAAAGGAGAAGGAAATTTCGAAATGTTTCAGCCAGCTGGAAAAGGAGATTGTCCGGGGAAGAATCCTTGCTGGAGAGCAGAGGATCGATGGAAGGGGTTTTTCCGACGTACGGGATATATGGTGTGAGACGGCTCTCCTCCAGAGAGCCCACGGATCCTCAGTGTTCACAAGGGGGGAGACCCAGGCACTGGTGACCGCTACCCTTGGCACTTCTGAGGACGAACAGAGGATAGATGCTTTAACGGGCGACACGAAGAAGCGTTTCATGCTTCACTACAACTTCCCCCCCTATTCTGTGGGTGAAGTAAAGTTTTTAAGAGGCCCCGCGAGGAGGGAGGTTGGCCACGGAGCCCTCGCGGAACGGGCCATCTCTTCCATGCTTCCTCCCGAGGAGGATTTCCCCTACACGGTCAGGGTCGTATCGGAGATTCTCTCTTCCAACGGCTCCTCGTCGATGGCAACGGTGTGCGGGGCATCCCTGGCCCTGATGGATGCTGGGGTTCCCATTAAATCCGCTGTATCCGGGATTGCTATGGGCCTTGTGGTGGAAGGGGACAATACTGTTATTCTTTCCGATATTCTGGGGGATGAAGATCATCTTGGCGACATGGATTTCAAGGTGGCCGGCACACACGAGGGAGTTACCGCGATCCAGATGGATATAAAGGTGAAGAGGGTAAGCCGCGACATTCTGAGCAGAGCCCTTGCCCAGGCCCACGAGGGGAGGTTGCACATCCTCTCGAAGATGAACGAGGTTCTCGCCTCTCCCCGCAAAGAACTCTCTCCCTATGCGCCCAGGTTTGTTTTGCTTACCATCAACAGGGAAAAGATAGGCGGGGTTATCGGACCTGGTGGGAAGATGATCCGGAGCATCATCGAGGAGACGGGAGTCAAGATCGACATCGAGGACGATGGCTCCGTCCGCATATTCGGCGTCGAACAGGAAGGCGTTGACCGGGCAATTAAAATCATCGAAGATCTCACCCAGGAAGCCGAGGTGGGCCGCTCTTACAAAGGAAAGGTGAAAAAGATTGTCGCCTTCGGCGCTTTCGTAGAGATATTTCCCGGAACGGAGGGCCTTCTCCATATTTCCCAGATCGCTCACAGGAGAATCAAGGAAGTAACGGATGTCCTGAAGGAAGGGGATGAGGTCATGGTGAAAGTCCTCGAGGTTGACCGGGAAGGCAAAATCCGTTTAAGCAGGAAAGATCTGATCGGGAAGGACGATGAGAAAGGTGGAGACAGTGAGCGCGCCTTTTCGAAGAGACCATCCCGGCCCCACGACAAATAAGCTTCGGGAAAACCAGAGCCCGTAATGTACAACAAGTCTGTCTTAGGGAACGGCGTGAGGATCGTAACCGAGAAAATGCCCCACGTCTATTCAGTCTCCCTCGGGATATGGGTGGAAACAGGCTCCCGCGGGGAAACCAGCGATACACAGGGTATCACCCATTTCATTGAACATATGCTCTTCAAAGGGACAGAGAAGCGGAGCGCCCTTACGATTGCGAAGGAGATCGAGTCCGTGGGAGGCATCATCAACGCCTTCACCACGAAAGAGTACACCTTTTTCTACGCAAAGGTCCTGAAGGAGCATCTTTCCCTGGCCGCTGACGTTCTCTCCGATCTTTTCATCAATTCTGTTTTTGATCCGGAGGAAGTTGAGAAAGAGAGGATGGTGGTGTCCCAGGAGATCCGGATGATCGAGGATAACCCTGAAGACTATGTTCACGATTTCCTTTCCATGAAGGTCTGGCCGGAAGATCCCCTTGGTATGCCGACCCAGGGAACCTGCGATACCGTGGGTTCATTTTCGAGAGAACGGCTGGTATCCTACTTTCAGGACTGCTTCAGAAGCGGAGGACTTATTATCTCCGCCGTGGGCAATGTGGATCACCAGGAGGTGGTATCTCTTTTTTCCTGCCTCTTCGGCTCTCCCGAATTTTTTTCGAAGAGGGAAGACTACGGTAGTCCTGAGCCTTCAAGGGGCTGTTACGTCCAGAAGAGGGACATAGAGCAGGTCCATCTCTGCATATCCGTGCCGGGACCGGGGAAGAGGGAGAAGGAGCGCTACGCATCGTTCCTTCTGAATTCGGCCCTTGGAGGGGGAATGTCGAGCAGACTATTCCAGGAAATACGGGAAAAGCGGGGCCTCGTGTACTCTATCTATTCTACCCTCATGTCCTACGGAGACACGGGCATGCTGAAGATCTACGCGGGAACCTCTCCTGATAAAGTTCGCGAGCTTGTTGATCTGGTCATGGGAATATTCCAGGACATAAGAGGTGAGGGCATTACGGGGGAAGAACTCGAGAGGGGAAAGGAGCAGATAAAGGGAAACATGCTCATAAGTTGCGAATCAACTGATTTCAGGCTTACACGATTGGTGTCGAACGAGATGTATTTTGAAAAGTACATCTCCCCGAAAGAGGTTGCGGAACAGATCGATACCCTCACCGGGGCTCAGGTGGGTGCGCTTGCCGGTTCCGTGATGGAGTCAGAGAAGGCGGTTGTGGCCGCCATCGGAAATATTGAGGAAAAAGAAGTAGCGATCTGAAGGGAGCGGGTGATGAGGGCGGTGGTTCGGGTAAAGGTGGCTGATTCGGGTGATCCCTCTTTTCTGCCGGAGAAGCAGACTATCGGGGCGTCGGGGTGGGATCTCCGTGCCGCTGTGGCAGAGGATATCCCCATAAAGCCTCTTAAGAGGGCTGTGGTCCCTACGGGGATTTTTCTCTCCATCCCCAAAGGGATCGAAGGTCAGGTAAGGCCCAGGAGCGGACTCGCGGCGAAGCACGGAATTACCCTTCTTAACTCTCCCGGTACGATCGACTCCGACTACAGGGGGGAAATACGGGTCATCATGATCAACCTGGGATCGGCGGAGTTCGTGGTGAGGAGGGGAGACAGGATTGCGCAGATCATATTCGCCCGTTGTGAAGACGTGGAAGTAGAGCTCGTTTCCGAGCTCGAAGGGACAGAGAGGGGAGCCGGGGGTTTCGGCAGCACCGGCACCTGAGGGGAGACTGGTATGATCGACAGGTATTCAAGGAAGGAGATGGCCTCAATCTGGGGCGATGAGAACCGTTACAGGATCTGGCGCGACATCGAGATACTCGCGGCGGAGGCAATGGCGAAGATGGGGAAGGTTCCTGT
>CAZPLX010000141.1:0-4679 GCA_964587345.1 uncultured bacterium | reverse complement strand
GGTGCGGCCTATCCGGGATCATCAACGTAAAGGGCCTGAAAATTGCGGGCGAAGATATCATCCGTTCCATCGTCCTCCAGACTGACAGGGGAAACGGTCTTGGAGCGGGCTATGCCGCCTATGGGATCTATCCCGACTACCCTGATCATTACGCATTTCATATCATGTACGATGACCTGGAGGCGAAGGAGGAAACGGAATCCTTTCTCGAAAGAGTTTCTGATGTGGTCTATTACGAAGAGATCCCTCACAGGTATACGGAACATATCAAGATGTCTCCCTACCTTATGAGGTACTTCCTTCTTCCCATCAGGGAAAAGGCGGCAAAGGATCTTAGCCTCCAGGGAGAGGACGACATAGTCGTGAAGCAGGTGATGGAGATCAATGGGACCATCCGGGGAGCCTACGTATTTTCCTCCGGGAAAAACATGGGGGTCTTCAAGGGGGTAGGGTTTCCGAAAGATATCGCTGAGTTTTTTCGTATAGAGGAATACGAGGCATACATATGGACGGCCCATAACAGGTTTCCCACTAACACTCCGGGTTGGTGGGGAGGGGCTCACCCTTTTACGCTTTTAGACTGGTCCATCGTTCACAATGGGGAGATCTCATCCTACGGGATTAACAAGAGATACCTCGAGATGTACGGATATCAACTCACCCTTCTCACCGACACTGAAGTGGTAGCGTACATGCTCGATCTTCTCATCAGGAAACTGGGCCTGGACACGCGCTCTGCCTGTACCGCCCTTGCGGCACCCTTCTGGAAGGATATTGATGAGAGTGGGATTTCAGGGGATGTGAGCAAGGCAATCCGCATGGTATACGGGAGTGCCCTATTAAACGGCCCATTTGCAATACTGTTTGCCTCCTCCGAGGGTCTGGTGGGTCTTAACGATCGGGTGAAGCTGAGGCCTCTTGTGGTGGGGACAAAAGGGGATTTCGTATACATGGCCAGCGAGGAGGCAGCCATTCGGGAGGTGTGTCCCGATCCGGAGGAGGTATGGTCTCCGAAGGCGGGGGATCCTGTCATCGTGAAAGTAGGGCAAGGAATCATCAATTAAGGATTACACATGAGAATTGAGATAGATGCAAAGGGCATATACTACCGCACCCTCAACAAATTGATAAGGGACGCAGTGACGGAAGGGTATACGGATATATACCTCAAGAACGTGAACGGCCAGTACTATATTGGAGACGGGATAAAAAATGAGGTGAACCTTATTGTAGATGGCGTCCCCGGAAACGACCTCGGTGCCTTTATGGACGGACCGACAATTGAAGTGAAGAACAATGCCCAGGACAACGTGGGGAACACGATGAACTCGGGAAGAATCGTGGTGCACGGTCGGGCTGGAGACGTGTGCGGATACGGTATGAGGGGAGGGAAGATTTTTATCAGAGGAGATGTGGGATACAGGGTGGGGATACACATGAAGGGGTATCTTGACAAGGTTCCCGTCCTGGTTGTGGGGGGGAAAGCAGGTGATTTTCTCGGCGAATACATGGCAGGGGGAGTTCTCCTCCTCCTGGGTCTTTCCCGGAACGATCGGGACAGCCGTCCCATTTCGGGGGATTATCTCGGAACGGGTATGCATGGAGGAGTTATCTATACACGGGGCGAAATCGATATGAATAAGGTGGGCGCGGAAGTGGGGGAGGTCCCCCTGGAGGAGCCAGACAGAAAAATATTGGAACATTCTGTGAGGGAGTTTTCCCATGAGTTTTCTTTTAACTATGATGAGATCATGAAGGTTCCTTTCTGTAAACTCGTTCCCGTGTCGAACAGACCTTACGGGAATCTTTATGCCTACTGAAAAGGGGGAAGGATGATTGTAGATTTTATCAACGAGATGGAAACGAAAATATCCCGACTCTTGAGTGTTGTGGAGACCCTGAAGGGGGAAAACAACTCTCTTCGCGCTTCCCTTGCTGAGAAGGAAAAGGAACTGGACGACATCAGGGGGAATATGAGTCGCTACAGCGCTGAGAAGGAGGAGATCAAAGGGAGGATAGAAAAGCTCCTCTCAAAACTCGAAGTGGTTGAGCACTGAGCTATTTCATGTATAATTGAAATATGAACAAGGTGTTTGAGATTAACGTGCTCGGGTATCGCTTGACCATTTCGACGGACAAGGATGAAGAATATGTGAAGGAGCTTTCCTCCTACCTTTCGAGCCGGTTAAAGGAGATGAAAAAGGGGAGCAAGGCAGTGTCCAACATGGACATTCTGATCCTCACGTCTCTCTCCCTTGTCGATGAGATCAAGGAGAAGGAGAAGAATCTCGAAGCGACCAGGGGGCGGGTAATACGGATTAACAGGCTTCTCGATGAGAGGCTTGGCCACATACAGGCGTGACGACGGTATTCCCTGCTGTGCGCGTGACTGGCGATAAAGTTTGAGCCAACACAGCGTTGAAGGGGGCCGTCCCTGGCGGTGGAGAGCGATCCCTCTACAGGGATGCCGGAAGCCGTTACCATGGCACCCACCTATGGGAGTAGGGTTCAACGTGGATCGTTGGCACGGCATCAGCGGGGAATTTATATGCCGTTTAACCATAGATGTGAGATTTCACAGGATTGATTCAGGGGAAAAAGGATTCTATATATACATTCATTAGAGAGAGAGTGGAAGAGGAATTCACTACCTAATAGATAACAATCCATACCCCTCCATCCCTGAGTAAATCTCACAAAACTGTTCATGTGTGAGATACTACATGTCTTCGAGGAAGTCCGAAATACGTCAGCAGATGCTTGCTCTGAGAACTGAGGGACTTTCTTCGGATGATTGGGCAAATAAAAGTTCTGTGATTGGATCTCATCTGATTAACGATCTGATCATGCCAGCAGCGGTTCGCTCCGTAGGGCTCTACTACCCCGTTAGGAATGAAGTGGATACCTTTCCCATCTTTGATTTCTGCCAGAAGCAGGGAATTTCCAGTCTTTTTCCGAGAGTTGTTTCCACGAACGAAATGATCTTTTTGCCTGTTGACTCCAGGAAAAAACTGGTTAAGCAAAGCTACGGTATTTACGAACCTGAAGTGGGGCAATATCGGGGGAAGGAAGGAATGACCCCCGACATACTGATTGTCCCTGGGGTTGCCTTCGATTCGCGAAATTATCGTGTGGGGTACGGAAAAGGGTTTTATGACCGGTATCTTGCCCGGCACACCCCCTCTCTTTCAGTGGGGTTTGGTTTTGATTTTCAGGTGGTCGAGAAAATCGACGCAGAGGAGTGGGATGTGAAGGTGGATCTTGTGGTGACGGAAAAAGGCTGGCGTGGAGATCTGAAAAATAGCTATGCCGGAGGTTTAAAGTGACAAGCAATATTACAGTAATAATCGCAGTTCTCAGCTGTCTCGTCGTCCTCTTCGGAGGGCTTACCATCTACATGTACATACGGAAAAAAGTCGTGGATCAGAAAATTGAGCGTGCCGAGGAGAGCGCGGAAGAGGTGGTGAAGAGTGCAAAGAGAGAGTCAGAAAACATTCTCAAGGAGGCCTCTCTCCAGGCAAAGGATTACATGCTTCAGGTGAGGACAGATTTTGAAAAAGAGACACGGGAGAAGAAGGGAGAACTTCAGAAACTTGAGAGGCGTTTTCACCAGAAAGAAGAGACCCTTGAAAAACGGTCAAATGATATTGAGAAGGTGAAAGGGGAACTTGCCAGAAAAGAGAAAGAAGTGGAGGAGGGGAAAAAGATAGTAGAGGAGATGGCGGGGGAATATGAGGGAAGGATTGAAGAGATCAAGAGGGAACTCGAGAGAATATCAGGCTATACAATGGAGCAGGCCAAGAAAGAGGTTATCAAAATGATCGAGGATGACGCGCGGATGGATGTGGCGAAGAAGATCAAGGCAATTGACGAAGAGTTCAAGGAAGAGGCGGAAAAGAAGTCTCAAAAGATAATTGCCCTGGCAATCCAGAAATACGCAGCAGATTATGTTTCAGAAAAGGTCGTGAGCAGCGTATCTCTTCCGACTGAGGAGATGAAGGGGAGGATTATCGGGCGGGAAGGAAGAAATATCCGGACCTTCGAGGCTGCCACGGGGATTGACCTCATCATCGACGATACACCCGAAGCGGTGATCCTCTCGGGTTTCAATCCCATCAGGAGGGAAGTGGCCAGGATTTCCCTCGAACGTCTGGTATCTGATGGACGTATCCATCCTGCAAGAATAGAGGAAGTGGTGGAAAAAGCGACACAAGAAGTGGAACAGCAGGTGAAAGAGGCGGGAGATCAGGCGGTCTTCGACCTTGGAATTCACAGCGTTCACCCGGAACTGGTCAAACTCGTGGGGAGATTGAAATTTCGCACAAGTTACGGCCAGAATATTTACTCCCATTCCATGGAAGTTGCATTTCTGGCAGGGGCAATTGCCTCGGAACTTGGACTGAATCCTAAAGTTGCAAAGAGGGCAGGCCTTCTCCACGATATCGGAAAAGCAGTTGATCACGAGGTGGAAGGACCCCACGCTTTAATAGGGGGAGATCTCGCAAGGAAGCATGGGGAGTCGAACAGGATAATCCACGCCATTTCCGCCCACCATGAAGACGAGGAGCCTCACGATATCCTTCCAGTGATTGTCCAGGCAGCGGATGCGTTATCAGGGGCCCGTCCCGGTGCTCGGAAAGAGATGCTCGAAAACTACCTCCGCCGATTGAAGGAGCTGG
>CAZPLX010000140.1:0-4705 GCA_964587345.1 uncultured bacterium | reverse complement strand
CAGGCCCCGTGAGAATCTCGACACTGTCTACAGTACCTATACTGTAATCGCGCAAAGGGCGGGCGCCGTGGAGGCTCGCGTCCTCCGTAAAGCCCTTCCCCAGGGCGATCCCCTGGAGAATTTTCAGGGGCCTGTCCATGTAGACGGTCCCGGGCATGTTGAACTGACCAAGAAGGTAGAGGGGCTTGCTCCTGAACTCCACCACCTCCACGACAACCCATGGTTTTTTTATGAAGTTACGAAAGGCCTTCTGGAGGCTCTTCTGGATCTCGCTGACGGTCAAGCCCGCGACCTTCACTCTCCCCACCATGGGGAGATGGATGTAGCCGTCTCCGTCCACCCTGCTCCCCTGGAGCTTGGCACCGAGGGTTCCCGCGGGGCTCCCAAGATCCGGGTAGCCGTAGACGTTCACATAGAGGACGTCGGTCACCCCGACGCGGTAGTCTTTATCCGGTTTCTTCTTCGCCAGAGCCGAAGCTACCGCCACCTCCTCCTTCGCAATGACAGGTGAAGCCTTCTCCGAATGTATTTCTTTCACTGCGTATTCGCGGTTACCTTTAGATGAACCGCACCCTGAAATCGAAATGATAAAGAGAACGATTAGAGCGGCGAGAACCGCCCTGATAGAAACGAAGCCCCGACCCCTTAGTGAACTTCCCATCTCCTCCAACTCCTCAAACCAGATGTGTCCTGACACCCCTGGTCCCCTTACAAATTCGTTTCTTCACTGTACATATAAAACAGCATTCTTTAATTTTCTCGATTATAGGAAATAGGAAATATTAATACAAGGTAATAAATTGGGTAAAACATTACACACTCCCTACGTAATCATCAAAATGTCGACAAGTAAAACCATGGAAATTCAAACCCGCAAATTTAAGTCCGAAAACAAATCGAGTATAAACATATTATTTTTTCTCTTTGAGCCACTCAGAATTTATTGCTTCTGCGACAAGCTGATGGCCTCTTCTATTCCAGTGTACATCGCCATCAATAAAATATTTTTTTATCACTTCCTCAGCATTTACTCCATTAATGAAATAAGGGAAGAGGTTGAGAAAAGGAATATTCTCTTCTGCTGAAAAATTTTTCCAGTAACTTATCTGGACAGAATCAAGGTCTCTTCTTCTGATTTGATTTTTCCACGGATAGACCGCGATCCTCATTTCAATATTATGAGACGCACAAAGGTCATATAGTTTTATAAGATTTCCCCTCGCCAGGATTAGCCCCTTCTTTCCCCACTTATCGTATATTTTTCTATCGGTGGTCCATTTATCTCTCTCTTTATAATAATCTGATTTCACTGTATCTCCGGACGGTATTGGCCTCCCTTTTGAAGTTAACGTATCTTTTAGATGCTTCAGCTTCTTTACGCGTTGAACAATTAAGGAATGCTGCAGCATCCATGAAAAAACAGTTCTATCTGAATTATGTGGATGCGGTTTATTAGGATCATACTCCGCGTATACCAATTCATCCTGCGTATCAGATATATCGATAAAAACCCATAACTCATCAAACGTGAGCCCTACCTTTTCAATCAAGTATTTTGTTTTCAAATAATAAAGTTTTGGGGAATAAGATCTCACTGCTCCATTTAACACTTCATATTTATTCTTTGCATATTTTGCCGAGATGATACCGACGAAAGTATCTTGAAATGGCATGCCGATTCCTTCTGTAAAGGAATCACCAATTATTAAGATTCTCAATTTGCTGGACTTTATTTTTACTCCTCTGCACCGTGCGTCTTTAAACCCGAGGGAGTTTGTCGACATTTCGTACTCAATAGGCCCCCAACGATCACGGCCATGATAATTCTTCTTTAAATCATGGTGATAGTATGGGCTCTTAGTGCCGGGAAGGTTTGGCAGAGACAGCGTCCCCCCGATCATATCAATGGTGCCAACAATTAAAACAACCACAGTTAATAAAGTTAATCGAGGATATCTCTTAAAAAAATAGTCTTTAGATTTCATGGTGCCATATTAATACTGTTTTTATGGTTTTTTTTTAGAAAAATAATATATATATATTGTTAATTAATCAAATGAACCGATAACAGTGATGGCCGTCTTCTGTTCTCCCCGACATGGCGTAACTTCGGGGAACTCTGAACGGGGAACAGGGAATTCGAAACCGTGATTAAAACATTTAACCTTTTTGGATTAAAAGTTTTAATATTCGCCGTTTAACTTCTCTCCCCATCCTGCCGATAAGAGGTCTAACCGATTGATTTGAAAACAATTGTGGTAATTCAGGGGGGAATGGCACGCATCGTGCTCCCTCTTACGGCAGGAGATAAGAAAAAAATGGACCTGAAAAGCAGAAAAGGCTTCACCCTCGTGGAAATAATGACAATCATCGTCATCATGGGAATCATGGGGGCAATCGCCTACCCCTCCTTCATGAAGTCGATCAAGAGATACAAGGTGAGAAACGCCGCCGCCGACATCTCCTCGCACATCAAGGTAACCCGGTCGATGGCTATGAAGGAAGCGACGCGGAGCTATCTCCTCACCTTCACTCCCTCGGGAAACAGCTACTCCTACGGCTACGACACAAACAGCGACTCTGCTCCCGACGGCTACGGAACTGGCCCGAAAGTAGACGTGACCCTTGCGGATTACTCCTCTTCCATCATATTCGGAAGCGATGCGTCAAACGGCCCGCCCGCCTCGACTGCCTGCAGCGGTATCGTTCCGGGAAACGGGTTCAAGGGATTACCGGGAACAAACCCCAACGTCTCTTTCACTTCAAGCGGATCGGCCACATCGACAGGGTGCGTCTTCCTGAAGGATGGCGATGGGAACAACTATCTCGTGAGCCTGGAGTCACTCGTGGGCAACGTCATAATCTGGCACTGGGAGTCTGGAAATGTCTGGAAAAAAATATATTAAGAAAAAGAAGGGTTTCACACTCATAGAGGTCTTAGTAGCCTTAACGATCCTCATCGTGGGGATCATGGGAACCCTTGTGCTCGAGGTCACTGCCATCAATGGCAACTCCTCCTCGAGGGAGCTCCAGTCGGCAATGGTCCTTGCCGAGGACTTTCTCGAGCAGTCGAAAAACTTCGTCTACACGGACGCCAAGCTCACCGCCGGCACTCACACGAACACGGAGTTAGGCGTTGTAAACCCCATAGACGTTCAGGGAAACGGAGGAGGAAGTTACACGAGAAGCTGGTCCGTCGTGAACGACTCGCTTTTCGCAAATACGAAAAATGTCACCGTCACGGTGGGATGGACAAAAAACCTGGTGGGCCATCAGGTACAGCTCACCGCGGTAAAGGTGAACAAATGATGAACAAAAGGAAAAAAATAGAGCTGGCCTCCACGGCCGGGTTTTCCCTCGTGGAGATGATGGTCGCCGTGGTGATCTCATTTCTCATCGTGGGATGGGCATTCTCCACCTACACGGTGCACCACAAAGTCTTCAGCACAGAATCCCAGATCACGGACGTACAGTTCGGCAGCAGTTCCTCGATGGAGATGATGGGCCGGGAAATCCGGGAATCGGGGTTTGCCGTACCTGACAGTCCTAACATCAACGGGATCACCACCTCCGTGAACCTCACAGACTCGGGAACAAACGGAGGCCCCGACAGCCTCACTCTCCTCGGGGGATACAAGAAGGTCGCCACACTGGCAGCCGATATTCTCCCGGGAACGACGGCATTTTCCGTGAACTGGATAAACGGGACCCAGATTGACACATCCACGAGGAGCAACATCAGCATCGAGGGACTCTCCTATTTCAGCGTCACAAACGTGAACACGAACACCCTCACCCTTGCCGTCCCCGTGGACCGTTACTACCCCGCGGGAAGGCCCATCTATCTTGTAGAAAATGTGGCCTACTTCATGACCGGCAACACTCTCTACAGGAGTGCTCCCTCCGATTCGCCCACAGGAGAACCGGTCATGGAAAACGTGGATGACCTTCAGATGGTGGGGCTCGATATAGACGGAGACGGCGTGAACGACTGCGTGCGCCTCTCCATACTCGCCAGGACAGAAAGAGCTGTAGAGCAGAAACTGGAATCGACGGTGGCGTCGATCACCCTCGAAAACAATGCGGTAACCACATCTGACTATTACCGGAGGAGGATCCTGAAGCAGAGGATCTCCTTCAGGAATCCGTTGAGGTAGTCAAGCAATGAGAAATGAAAAGGGAATGATTCTTATAGTCGTCATGCTCCTCATGATACTCGTGACCGGTCTCGGCATCATGATCGTCTCCTCCACATCGGACAACATCACGGTAACGGGAAACCGGAGGCTCAAAAACGACAACTTTTACTCGGGCGAATCGGGAATAGATGTGGCGGGGCCATTCATCGAAGACACCTCATTCGAGCGGGCCATCCTCGCAAAATACTCGAATTTCACATTCTCCTCCGATGCCCTTCAGGAGGTCCTCGCACAGGTGATCGACCTGGACGACACGGGTGACAACGCGGGAACTACTCCCGATGCTTCCTTCTCCCTTAGCGGGAAAACAGTAAACGTGGACATCGATTATCTCTACGCCACGACAGCCGCGGGAGGTGCGATAGAGTACGCAGCGGGATATGAAGGGGCGGGGAAAGGACTCGGACAGGCCGGGGCGCCGGTAATCCACCGGGGCAACAAGCCGAGTTCCGGCGCGGGGGGCTCTCAGGGGAAGGTGGGGGCGCCCTAAACACACGGTTCTCAAT
>CAZPLX010000139.1:0-4729 GCA_964587345.1 uncultured bacterium | reverse complement strand
CCCTTCCTTCGAGGTGTACTCAACTCCCGCTTCTTCAAGGTTCAGCCCTTCTACATTTGGTGCTCTTCCCGCGCCTACGAGAATTTCATCTACAAGGCAGGAATGGGCTGTCTCTTCCTGGACATAGTGTATCCTCTTTTCGCTACCTATTCCCTCAACCCGTTCAATGGCTGCTCCAAGGACCATGGCAATCCCTTCTCTCCGGAATCTGTTTTCCACAACTTTCGCGGCATCGCCATCTTCTCTCGCAAGGATTTGGGGATGAGAGTTGAAGAGGGTTACTTCCCACCCGAGGCGGTGGAATGCCTGTGCCAGTTCACACCCTATGGGACCCGCTCCGATAACAGCCATTCGCCCCGGACCTTCGGTGAGTGAAAAAACTGTTTCGTTCGTAAGGTATCCCGCTTCCTGCAAGCCTTTGATGGGAGGCACATATGCTCTTGCTCCTGTCGCGATCACCGCTTTTTTGAAATTGAGTACCTCGCCATTTACCTGAACACTTTTTCGATCTCTGAATGCCCCCTTTCCCAGAAAGACATCCACGCCCAGATCACGAAAACGATTTGCCGAGTCGTGGTGGCTGATCTCTTTACGAATGCGCCTCATTCTCTCCATTACCCCCGGAAAGTCCACCCTGGTTTCGCCCTCTGTCCTTATTCCGAACTGTTCAGCCTCTGATATTTCGTGCTGAACCCTCGATGATCTTATGATCGCTTTCGAGGGGACACATCCCACGTTGAGACAGTCTCCCCCGAGAAGGTGCTGTTCGATCAGTGCAACCTTTGCTCCCAGGGATGCAGCTGCTGCGGAGGTAACGAGGCCTGATGTCCCGGAGCCGATTACGACAAGATTATAGAGAGGTTCAGGAGGGGGATTTTCCCAGTCGGGTGGGTGGGTATTGTTCAAGAGAGCGATGTTGTGATCATCCATCGGAGCTATTTCAACTTTTGGGGACATCTACCCGTCCTCCTTTAGTGTGGAATTTTCGAGAATGACGCCCAAGAGATCCGAATAGAGCATCCCCCGGAGGGAGAACCCGTCTGTACTATGTCTTCATTCTTCTTCATCTCCCCTGCCGCCTGGTACGAGAGAGCCTCCGCAAGAGGAGCCTAAACCCGCAGTGCATCCAAAACAGTGATCGCCTGTCACAATCCTCCTGTGGGCAAGGGCTTTCGGGTCAAACTGGCGTATATGGTTGGGTGCGCCGTGGTCCACACTCATAGAGAGGGCGAGGTTGAAGTCGCAGTCGTAAATTTTCCCATCCCATCCGATGCTGATAAGGTGACGGCACATGAGCCCCTCGACCGTATGAGGGTTGAAAGAATCTCTCAAGAGCGCGAGATAGAGCTCGAGATCTTTATGTGCTTCCAGCCTGGAGAGAAACCTTCCTATGGGCATGTTGGTGATGGTGATGAGCCGGGTGAAAGAGATCCCAAATCGCTCTCCGAGTTCTTTTCTGTAATCCTCTTCAAGGGATTTCTGGGGAGGGGGAAGGGAAGGGCCTCCCGGATTGTACACGAGGTTCAAGGGGAGGTCCGGCGAAGAGCCGTATCCTTTCTTGTTGAGGCTTTGAAGAGCCTGAATGCTCCTGGAATAGACTCCCTCTCCCCGCTGGGAGTCCACGTTTTCTTCGAGGTAACAGGGAAGAGATGCGACAAGTTTTACTCCTTCCTCCCTGTAAAATGAGGAAAGAGTTTCGATCCCCCTGTCGAACATGGCTGTCAGGTTTGTCCTGACCTGCACGTGAAGTCCCTCTTTCCTGAGGGCCTTGATGAAGGGGATAAAAGAGGGATTAAGTTCCGGTGCCCCCCCGGTAATATCAATCAGGGAAGGAGTTACTCTCCTTGCCGCATCCAAAACCTGGGTCATCGTTTTCCACTTCATCATTTCTTTTCTGGAAGGAGAGGAAATGAGGTGGCAGTGAGCGCACGACTGGTTGCAGTAGAGGCCGAGATTTACCTGGAACATGTCAAGACCCGTGCTGTGGAGCCCTCCACCGGTGACCGATTCAATGGTCTGTTCAAAACGGTTTATCATAGGTCACTTCCTCCTACAAATTGTTCATTCAGAAAAGATATAGATCCATGGTGAGTGGTCGTGGCGGACAATGGAACCTTACTTTACCGCTCCCACCTAGAAATCGAAAAGTTCTTTGATCTTTTGTTTCCTATCTTGAGGAAGATGATCCTTCCCGTTTAGTGGTATGCCTTCCGTAACGGCAGAGGAATACTTTTTTAAAAATGTGCGCATAATGTGTACCTGTTTCATGAATCGGGAACATCCCGGGCAGCCTGACATGTGATCCTCAATCTGCGCTATCTGGATCGACGGAAGTGCCGAATCCATGGAACGGGATATTAGTTCTGTTGCTTCAAGACATGTGATCATCACTTATTCCTGTCCTCCTGTGCTGAACCATCTATGTTCCAGGCAGCTCCTCAAGGCAGTTCGGGCACGATGCAGCATTACCCATAAGTTGGTCGACGATATATCGAGAACCCTACATATTTCTTCACTTTCTATGCCATCCATCTCTCTCATCATGAAGACGCGGTAATGGTTTTCCGGGAGATTTTTCAGGCACCCGTTAAAGACTTTCCAGAATTCGTGGTGTTCCGCGATCTCCTGTGGATCTGCGTTCCATTCTACGGGGCCCATATTCCACTTCCCCGAGGGATCAAACATGTCCGATGTGACACTCTTTATGTTTTCCACCGACTCGTAGGGCCTTTCACGGTAAGCCTTCCTGATCATGTCCACGATTTTGTGCTTTAAAATCCCTACGAGCCAGGTTTTCAGTGAGGATTTTCCTGAAAAACTGTCGAGGGACTGGATGGCCGCTACGAAAGTTTCCTGGACAACCTCTTCCGCAAATTCGGAGTTTTTTACCCTCGAGAGGGCGAAGCGAAAGAGGTAATCGCCATAGTCGTCAACCCAGCTGTTCGGATCGAGATTTTGGTTCTTTATCTTCCCCATGGCTAAAATATTCGATAAATCAACCTATTACTGTGAATCTACTGCTTATCTTTCTCCCTGTCAACGCAAATGGCGGAAAGGATCCTCTTTTGGAATCTTTTACGCCCGATAGAATTATGGTACCATAGGAAAACTTTTTCAGGGAGAGTGGGAATGAGAAAATGGATTTTCTTCCTTCTCAAATCTTTCTCCGTGGACTCCATGACCGATCCCTCAAGGAGGGCACATGGCGGCGGTAAAAAAAGTGGGTGAAAAGTTTGTCTGCACCATATGCTGGAATGAAGTGGTTGTCACGAAGGTGGGTGGCGGGGAGCTTATCTGCTGTGGGCAGCCTATGGAAAAGGTGGAGGAGAAGTAGTATCCCTCAGGTGAGAGAGGAGATAGTCTTAAAGAGGTCGTTCAGTTTGAATGGTTTTTTCAAGTACCCGTCGATCACGCCCGCCTTGGTTACCCTGTGTATGAGTTGATCTTCACAATACCCTGACATGAGAACGATTTTGAGTGTTTCGTTAATATCTTTGAGCCTTTCCGCGCACTCCACTCCTGTCATTTTTGGCATGGAGTAGTCGAGAAGAATGATATCGAACTCCGCGGGTTCTTTTTGAAGGAGTTCGATGCCCTCTAAAGGCTTGGAGAGAGAGGTGACCATGTATCCTTTCGAGTGTAAAGCCTCCCTGAGGAATTTCACAATATCTTCCTCGTCATCGATTACAAGAACATGGCGGCCTTTTCCCCCATCGGGGGCGGGAAAATCGATCGGTTCCTGTTCCTTTTTTATAGATGTGTCGACGAGGGGGAGATAGATAGTAAAAGTGGAACCCTGGCGAGGGACACTATCGGCAAAGATATAGCCCCCGTGGGATTTAATGATTCCATAGCACATGGCAAGACCGAGGCCGCTGCCCCCCTTTTCCCTCTTCGTAGAGAAAAAGGGTTCAAAAATCTTTTCAAGTGTCTCTTTGTCCATACCTGTGCCGGTGTCACTGATAGCGATCTCTATGAATCTGCTCGAGGGAGGAGTAATCCCTATTGTCGATTTCATCTCCCCAAGATTCTTGAGCTCTCCAGACAGCCGGAGAGTCCCTCTCGTTTCCATAGAATCCCGGGCGTTGATCAGGATATTCAAAAATGCACTTTCAATCTGGTTTACGTCCCCCAGGATAAGGAGCTGTTCCAGAGGAAGGGAACTCTTCATTTCAATCCTTTTGGGGAAGGTGTTACGCGACATTTCGATGAGGGTAGAGAGAATTTCCTTGAGATCGAAGGTCACTGCTTCTGTCTTTCCCCTCCGCGCATAGCCTAATAATTTGGATACGAGGCCTGCTGCCCGTTCGTTCATTTTCCCTATGTTTGCCACATATGAAGTCGCGTCGGCAAATTCTCCCGATATCATCTTTTCCTTGAGGATCTCTATATACCCCGAGGAGGCGCTTAAAATATTGTTAAAGTCGTGGGCGATTCCCGCTGCGAGCTGTCCCACTGTTTCCATCTTCTGCTGCTCATAGTGGTCCTGGAGAAGCCTCTTGTGGATAGTAATGTCCTGGGTAATGAGATAATAATAATTTTCCTTTTCAACCTGGGGGCGACAGAGAAGACAGCTGTACCATACCACACGAGTGTCCTCCTTCGTGGCCACTTCGAAAGATTCTCCCCTTTCTCTCTCCTCCTTAAGGATTTCCCGGCACCCATCGGCGAGCGTCTCGGGAATATCGAGGTCGAACAGGTTCCTGTCTATCCCTGAATCATCTATTTG
>CAZPLX010000138.1:0-4744 GCA_964587345.1 uncultured bacterium | reverse complement strand
TCTATCGAAAGGCGAGTGACGACATTAAAAAAAGAAGGCAAGCCGAAGAAGCACTTACGAGGGCGGAGGAGGAACTTCGCAACTATTCAAAGGATCTCGAGGGGCAGGTGAGGAAAAGGACGAGGGAAATATTGAGTATCCTGAAATACACTCCCGCTGTAGTCTATATCAAGGATAGGGATGCCCGATATACCTATGTCAACACGCGATACGAAGATCTATTCCATGTGAAGATCAAGGATATTCGCGGGAAGACTGACTATGACATCTTTTCAGAAGAGATTGCCGGGCAGTTCCAGAAAAATGACCTCAAGGTTCTCAAAGAGGGAAAACCGTTGAACGTCGAGGAAGTCGTTGGCCAGGATAATGAAGTGCGCACCTATTTTTCTGTGAAATTCCCCATATTCGACAAGGAAGGTAAACCTCTGGGAGTCTGCGGGATCTCATCCGATATCACCGACATAAAGAGAGCCCAGGATCAGTTGAGGCGTTTTTCTGACAGTATCATCGAGGGGCAGGAGAAAGAGCGTGCTGCCGTGTCGCGGGAACTTCACGACGGACTGGGACAGGTTCTCACTGCCCTTCGGATGGACGCCGTATGGCTGGGGAATCAGGAAAAAGATCGTGATTCAGAGGCTGGCGAGAGGGCGCGGTCGATGTGCGAACTCATCGACAGGGCGATCGATGAGGTGAGACGAATGTCTGCGGGGCTTCGCCCGGGGGTGCTTGACGACCTGGGAATCATCGATGCCCTCGACTGGTACACCGGTGAATACGGGAAGAGGACGGGTATTCGATGTGACTTTTCCCATGAGAGCGTTCCTGATCTGCCTGAAACCCTATCTACCGCCATCTACCGGATTACCCAGGAGTGCTTGACCAACATTTCGAAACATGCCTCCGCCAGCAAGGTAGATGTCACGTTGCATTTCCAGGGGGATGTGCTCATTCTCAGTGTGACAGATAATGGAAATGGCTTTACAGTGAGCGACCTGGAAAAGACACGGGGTCTGGGAGTGACAGGAATGCGGGAACGGGCAACTCTTGCAGGGGGGGATCTTCAGATCCACTCTCAACCTGGGGAGGGGACCCGGGTAGTATTCAAGGTATTCTATGACACCGAGGGAGGAAGAGAAGTTGATCAGAGTTCTGCTGGCAGATGATCACACAGTGGTTCGGGCGGGTCTCAAACGCCTTGTGGATGGGGCAGGGGATATGCAGGTCGTCGCGGAAGCGTCGGACGGCCGTGAAACGGTAGTGATCGCCCGGGAAATAGCTCCCGATGTAGCGGTGGTTGATATCTCGATGCCCGGCATTGACGGACTCGAAGTGATAAGCCACCTTCTTACACATAATCCGAAGCTCCCTATTCTCGTGCTCACCATGCATGAAGAAGAACAGTATGTGGTGAGAGCGATAGGGGCTGGGGCAAAGGGCTATATCACGAAAAGGTCGGCGGCGGAACAGCTGATAAATGCGATAAGGAAGGTTCACGGGGGGGGACACTTTCTTGATGAAACGGCGGCGGAATCTCTGGCACTCCGCTTTGCCAGGGTAAGCAGGGGTGACTCGCCCCTGGAGATCCTTTCAAACCGGGAGATCCAGGTCTTGAGGCGTATCGCCATGGGGCAGACCAACAGGCAGGTCGCGGAGGACTACCATATCAGTGTAAAGACCGTTGATACGTACCGCTCCCGCCTGCTCAGAAAACTCAACCTCAGAAATAATGCCGAACTCACCCGTTTTGCGATCCAGAACCGTATCGTGGAGCCCTAGGTGAAGAACTTCCTCACCCCCGGCTGTCATGAAGTGTAGATTAACTTCCCTATCTACCGGCTCCTTCCCCTGCAGATGGGACACCCCTTTAGGGAGAGGGGTTGTTCCAGACTCCATGATTTCAGAAGCTCCTGGTTCCCAAACATCTCCTGGGTTGTGCCATCTGCGACCATCTTCCCCTCACTTAGGACAATTGTTCTGGGACACAGTTCTAGGGCCATGTCGAGATCATGAGTGGCGATGATCTTTGTGTGATCGAAGGTTTTAAGCAGTTCGATAAGCCGCCGCCTTGCCCCCGGGTCGAGGTTCGAAGTGGGTTCATCCATCACGAGGATTGCGGGGTTCATGGCAAGGACAGTGGCGATCGACACGGCTCTCTTCTCACCTCCTGAGAGGCGGTAAGGGGGTCTGTTCGATAGTTCCAGTGCCCCCACACGGCTGAGTGCATCGGTGACGTGGCCCTTCACTTCCTCTTCAGGGAGCCCCAGGTTTAAGGGACCAAAGGCAACGTCATCATAGACTGTGGGCATGAAGAGCTGATCGTCGGGGTCCTGAAAGACCATCCCTACAGTTTTGCGCACATCCTTAATGTTTTCCCTGGTAAGGGGGAAATCTCCGATGCGGACTGATCCTTCCTTCGGTGTCAGGTATCCGTTCAGATGGAGGAGCAACGTTGATTTTCCGGCCCCGTTTGCGCCTACGATTGCCACTGATTCCCCGTGTGTAACGAGAAAAGAGAGGCCCCGCAAGGCCCTGGTGCCATCTGGGTAGGTAAAAGAAAGAGATTTGACCTCAACGATATGATGACTCATACTCCAAACCTCCTGAGGATCTCTTCGAGGAACCTGGGCAGGTTCCAGAATCGGAAAGAGAGAAAAAGGATGACCCAGGTGCCGGTAAAGAGGATGTCCCCCATCCTCATCCGAAGTTTTCGTAAGGAATGCACTTCCCCTGTGAATCCCCGGCAGCACATGGCGAGATGAATTCTCCGTGCCCTCGAAAGTGTACGAATGAGCAGGTGCCCCACAAGGTTTCCATATACCCGAATCCCCATCCCTTTCTTCCCGAAGGACCTTAGCGCTCGGGCCCGCACCAGGCGGACCGCCTCCTCGAGAAGAACAAAAATGTAGCGGTAGAGGAAGAGGAGTTGGATGGTAAATACCTTGGGAAAGCCAAGGCGCGATAGGGCAAGGCAGATACGATCAAAGCTCGTGACGGCGATTAGAATCACGACAGTTCCTATGGTGAGGCAGAAACGGAGCAGGATCGATGTGAAGGATACCCATCCACCGCTTATCGCGAGGGGGCCCAGGTGAAGCATGATGCCCCGATCAATTAAAGGGTTAAAGATACCCACCATCAAGGCAAAAGGTGCCACGATGAGGACGCGGCGGGCCACATATCGAAAAGGTATATGGCCGGAACCTGCCAGGACTGCGGGGTAGAGAAGAAAGGGAACCATGCCGGAGATCTCGTACTTCCCGAATGAGACAACGCAGAATAAGAAGACCACTGTGGTGACCAGTTTAGCCCTTGGATCCAACCGATGTGCCGGTGTGTCCTGGCGGGCCAGAAGGTCGGTGCGCCCAACGTCAAAATAGGATCCCTCAATTCCAGCCATAATATCTCAGGAAAGATTTTTCCCAGTCGTAGTGGTGACGAGCTTTCCATGCTTGACACCTTTGGTGCCGATGAGCTCATCCGACAGCTTCTTGACCTCTGCGGCTTTTCCCTTCACGACAAGCACTTCCAGACAGTTATCCTGATCGAGATGGACGTGAAGTGCAGAGACGATCGCGTCATGGTTTATGTGCTGTTGTTCAGTCAACTTGTCTGCGAGGTCGCGGACGTGGTGATTGTACACGATCGTTACCGTACCCACCGTTTCCTCGTCACCCCTGGCCCACTGCTCCTCTACCAGAGCATTTCGCACGAGATCGCGAATGGCCTCTGAGCGGTTTGCATAGCCTTTACGCGCCATAAGGGCATCGAACTGGACGAGTAACTTCCCATCCATTGAAATCCCAAAGCGGGTGATCTCCGACATGAAATCTCCTGTAACACGATTTTAAATAAATTGACACGCACCACGATCTCCATTAGTCTTGGAGTATAGTAACACAAATGTAATATTCGTAATACGGAAAAGGGGAAATTTCCATGCACATGGCCGATGCTCTCCTTTCACCGGCAGTAGGTACAGCAATGTGGGCAGCAACCGCTGCTGCTACTGCCTACAGCGCAAAAAAAATGGGCCATGAGATGGATGATTCTTCCGTACCTCTCATGGGCGTTCTCGGCGCCTTTATTTTCGCGGCACAAATGATTAACTTTACCATCCCCGGGACAGGTTCCAGTGGCCATCTCTGTGGAGGGATGATTCTCGCAATCCTCCTGGGGCCTTATGCCGCACTGCTTGTCATGGCATCTGTTCTCACGGTGCAGGCCTTTTTTTTCGCCGATGGCGGCCTGTTTGCTCTCGGAGCCAACATTTTCAACATGGGTGTAGTGACATGCTTAATTGCCTATCCATTCGTTTTTAAACCGATATTCGGCAAGGTTCCCAGGACATCCCGGATCATGGCAGCGTCTGTTGCCGCCTCGATTGTGGGACTCCAGATCGGCTCTCTCGGAGTGGTTCTGGAAACTGTGCTCTCCGGTATTTCAGATGTTCCACTTCGCTCATTCCTCTATCTTATGCAGCCCATCCATCTTGCCATAGGAATCGTGGAGGGTATTGTCACTGCTGCTGTAGTGACCTTCTTCTGGGAAGTTCATCCTGAGATTCTGACTCAGGTCCCCACAGCTCGGGCGAGAGAGGGAGTGTCAATGCGTGTGGTTCTCGTGGGGATTTGTCTTGTGGCCCTTTTTACAGGAGGTGTGCTCTCATGGTTCGCTTCGGTCAGCCCCCACGCCGTCCAGCGGTCCATCGACGGGTCCCAGGCGTCGTACACGACCCCCATCCCGC
>CAZPLX010000137.1:0-4800 GCA_964587345.1 uncultured bacterium | reverse complement strand
TTACCGTATCCCTGGTCACCTTCGCGATAATTGACGCGGCCGCGATGGAAAGAATTTCCCGGTCCCCTCCGATGACCGTTCTCTGGTCGACGGGAAGATGAGGAATCTCGAAGCGTCCGTCCACCAGGATGTAGTCGGGAGGGACATCAAGCATCTGAACGCTTCTTTCCATGGCGAGGAGTGACGCATGGTGAATGTTATAGAGGTCGATCTCATCGGGCGTCGCCACACCCACGGAATAAGAGACGGAATCATTCGCGATCGAGAAAAAGAGTGATTCCCGCTTTTTTGGAGAAAGTTCTTTCGAATCTCTTATGTCGGGATTAGCGTACCCTTGAGGGAGAATCACGGAGGCTGCGACAACAGGCCCGGCAAGGGGACCCCTGCCAGCTTCGTCGACACCGGCAACGTGCATGAAACCCTGCCGTTCCAGCTCTCCCTCGAGACCGTTCATGGGAAGTCGATCAACTATCCTTTTCCGGCTCTCCCGCTTCTTCCCCGGCAACGGGAGTGTTCTCCTCAACGGAGCCCTCCTCCTTTGCCTCCAAAACAGGAGTTTCCTCTTCAATTATTTGACCCGGCTCTTCTATTGAACCCTGAGACACTGCCTCCACTGTGGAAGAGGAAGCCTCTTCTATCCCCGGTGTCTTTTTCTTGATCATCCAGTCTTTCTTTTCCTTGACCCTTGCTTTTTTCCCGAAACGCTCCCTCAGATAGTAGAGCTTGCCTCTCCTCACATCTCCTTTCCTCTTCACTTCGATCTTCTGGATGAGAGGGGAAAAGAGGGGAAATGTTCTCTCCACTCCTATGCCGTATGATTCTTTACGGACTTTGAAAGTTGAAGAAATGCCGTTTCGGTGAATCCCAAGGACATATCCCTCAAAATATTGAACCCGTTCCTTTTCGCCTTCCCTTATCTTCAGGTAGACGCGGACGGTATCCCCCGCCTTGAAAGGGGGCATTTTTTTATCGGTGAACTCTCCCGTGATCTCGTCGATGATACTCATCCTTTCCTCCAAACCCGAACGGTTCTGCCCGGCTCAAAATGACTGTTAAATATATTATCTCCCAGCCAATCTGTCAAGAATAATTGCAGTGGCACAGCGAACCGAGAGGTGATTGTACTCTTCTGATATCACAAGGGGGGAGAGGATAATATCGGCAGATGTAATGAGTTCATCCGTGAGCCCCCAACCCGTACCAATCATGATTACCGCGCTCATACCCCCCTCGAGTGCATCCCTTACTTCAGAAAAACTTTTTTGTAACTGAAAGGTTCTTCCCGTAGTAGCAATCGTGGTCAACTCCTCACCAACTCTCTTTTTCAGATCTTTCTCCATCTCCTCAAGGGTAGATACGAGAGAAACAGTGGTAAAGGCATCTCTTCGGGTTTCATTGTACCTTCCCCCCGCACCCTTTTCCCAATGGTCGATAATCCTCCTTGCCAGTTCCCTCTGAAGGAGTGAGGGTTGAACAATGTAGAACCCTCCAAGACCAAAGGATTTAGTGAGTCGTGCAAGGTCGTGGATATCGAGATTAGTAACCGAAGTGGTGACAATCTTTCTCCTCTTATCGTAGACAGGATAGTGCACGAGGGAGAGGAATATTCGCGAATAGTCTAATTCTTTCACTCTTCTTTTACGCCCTCTTTCTCCCTGATCTCTTCCAGAACCGCTATGATTTCCCCGGAAATCTTACCACCTTCGATGAGATCGGGCCTCATCTTGAGGGTTTTCTTCAGACCTTCCCGCAGGCGGTATTCTCTGATCTTCCCGTGGTTTCCGGAGAGAAGAACCTGGGGAACCTTAATTCCCCTGACCTCTTCGGGCCTCGTGTAATGGGGCCCTTCCAGAATCCCCATCTCGAAGGAATCGTCCCGGACTGATTCCGCGTCTCCCACCACTCCAGGCACGAAGCGGGAGACGGCATCAAGGAGAACCATTGCAGGAATCTCTCCTCCCGTGAGAACATAATCGCCTATGGAAACCTCGCTCGCCCCGAGGTAGTCGCTCACCCTCTGGTCTACTCCCTCGTACCTTCCGCACACAAGGATCAAGTGAGCCTCCATGGAGAGAGTCCTTGCAACGGAAGAGGCAAAGGGAGTCCCCGAGGGGGTCAGAAGAATGACCTTCCCCTTCCCGTTTCGTTTCCATACATCTTCCACAGCAGCTATGATCGGCTCAGCCTTCATCACCATTCCGGGGCCTCCCCCATATGGGAGATCATCCGTTACCCTGTGACGATCTTGAGCATATTTTCTGATGTCATGGATTCCCAACTCGATGACTCCCCCTTCTCGGGCCTTCTTGATGATCGTCTCTTCGAAGACTGAATCAAAGAGATGGGGAAAAATTGTAAGAATATCAAATCTCATCGTCAAAAAACCCCTTCAGGGGGTCAACGACGATCACCCCCTCTTTTTCTCTCACCTCCGGGACAAATGCTTCAACGAAAGGGATGAGGAGAATGCCTTTCCCGGTCTGCACCTCGAGTATATCGTGGGCAGGCGAGGGGATAACCCGAATCACATGTCCCACCTCCCTTCCAGCGGGGTCAATGGCCTTCAAACCTTCCAGGTCGACTACGTAGAATTCCTCTTCTGATACCCCGGGAAGCTCCTTTCGACGCAAAAAAATTTCTTTTCCTACAAGGCTCTTTGCCTTATTCACGTCGTCAATCCCCTCAAGGAGAAGGAGCCCTCCCCCTTTCACCTCCTGCAAAGTAACTATGGGGAATGAGAAAAAGTCCCCCGAGGCTTTGCCGGGGGGAATCAAGTGGGCCAACCTATTTATTTTGAAAAAAACAGAAAGAACAGAGGAAAGAGCCTCACAACTCCCGGAATACGCCTTGAACTTGATTTTTCCCCTCACACCGTGTGGGCGCACCACAGAAGCAAATGCCAAAAAAGCGTCATCACCGGAAAAATCCATTATTCGATAATTTCCAGAACAGACCTCTTCCTCAATTTTGTCGAGGCAGCACTGAGTATGGTCCTCATAGCTCTCGCAGTCCGTCCCTGCTTCCCTATGACTTTACCCAGGTCCTCTTTCGCCACCTTCAATTCGATCACAGATGTTTTCTCGCCCTCTACTTCAGAAACCTCTACCTCATCAGGATGGTCAACCAGAGCTTTTGCAATTATCTCAATCAATCCTTTCATCTCGTTCACCTCCGCTTTCGATGCTCTCCCTTCGGGGCATCACTGTGGGCTCATTCTATGACGGAGACTCCTGTTACGCAGCACTTCCCGTTCCGGATTTCTCTTCCAGGAACTTCTGCCATAACCCTGTTTTTTTTAAGATACTCTTTACGGTCTCGCTCGGTTTTGCACCCTCACGGAGCCACTTGAGCACCCTCTCCCCCTTCACATCGATGGCTGGCGGCTCCACCATGGGATCATAAGTTCCCACTCTCTCGAGAAACCTCCCATCCCTGGGAGATTCTGAATAAACCACTACGATTCTGTAAAAAGGTTTTTTCTTCCTGCCGTGTCTTGCAAGCCTGATTCGAACTGCCATGAATTGTCACTCCTCCTAAGCTTAGTGTAATATATTAAAATACCATAAATCTAAGTTTTCCATAACAGGGGAGAAGCTTTTTCAAAATGGAAGGCCTCCTCTGAAACCTTTCTTTTTCCCCTTTTTTGCAAATTTTTTCATCATCGATTCCATGGTCTGAAAATTCTTCACCACCTTGTTGATATCCTGGACCGTCGTCCCGCTCCCGGAAGCTATCCGCTTCCTCCTGCTTCCATTCAAGAGACGATAGTTCTTTTTTTCTTTACCCGTCATGGAATCGACAATCGCGATTGTCTTCACGAATTCTCTCTCATCAACTCCCGCAGCTCCCATCTGTCTCAGCTTCCCACTCATTCCGGGGATCATTTTTATCAGTTCCTCGAGAGGGCCCATTTCACGTATTTTCACGAGCTGATCACGGAAGTCTTCGAGAGTAAACTGACTCTTCCGGATCTTCTTTTCGAGAGATCTCGCCTTCTTCTCATCCACAACCGCCTCTGCCTTCTCTATGAAGGAGAGAACGTCCCCCATGCCGAGAATCCTCGATGCCATCCTTGCGGGGTGGAACTCTTCTAAAGCATCCAGTTTTTCCCCCACACCTACGTATTTTATGGGACACCCAGTAACCGCTCTGATAGAAAGGGCTGCCCCTCCACGGGCATCTCCATCAAGTTTGGAGAGTATTACCCCTGTAAGTGTCACTTCCTTGTGAAATGCCTCTGCCACGTTCACCGCGTCCTGTCCAGTCATTGCATCCGCAACAAGGAGAATCTCCTGGGGATCGATGGCACCCTTTATCTCAGACAGTTCTTTCATCAGTTCATCATCGATATGGAGCCGTCCCGCAGTGTCCACGATCACCGTGTCGAGGCCGGAAAGTTCCGCATAACGTACGGCCTCCCCTGCGATCTCCCTGGGGTCTTTCTGCTCACCACCCTCGTATACCTCAACTTTGAGCTCTTTCCCGAGCACATCGAGCTGTTCCATCGCGGCAGGGCGATATATATCCGTCGAGACGAGAAGAACCCTCCGTTTCCGTCCTTTAAGCAAGCGGGCAAGTTTTGCCGCAGTCGTTGTCTTCCCCGATCCCTGGAGGCCCACCAGCATAATGGGAACGGGAGGAGTTCTCTTTAACGAAAGCTCCACGGCCTCCTCGCCCATGAGAAGGGTAAGCTCGTCATTCACAATCTTCACAAAGTGCTGCTCCGGCGTAAGGGAGCGGAGCACTTCCTCTCCCATAGCTTTTTCCCCTATCGCCTCTGTAAGCTCTTTCACAACACGG
>CAZPLX010000136.1:0-4809 GCA_964587345.1 uncultured bacterium | reverse complement strand
AACCGGAGATATGGCCACCAGGTGAGGATCGGAAGGCAGTCCTACAGCAAGGGAGGCGTCCTTGGACGTTTTGATGGGGGGCTCCTCACTTTCCAGTTTCACCCCCTCATCAAAGTAACGGGGGAGATTGGATACCCTGTAGACGATGCATCCCTAGGGGTTGACTCTGAGAGGTACTTCTTCGGGGGGAATGTCGATTTTGGAACCTTCGGGGGAAGCCTGGATATAAATTTATTTTTTCTGGAACAGAGAGTGGCGGGGATAATCGACCGAAGAGCGTCGGGGGGAGAGATTCGTATTTACAGGCCCTCCTTCTCCTTATTCACTCTGGTAGATTATGACGTCTATTACAGTGAGCTGAACACTCTGCTCTTCGTAGGGAATATCATATTTTCCGATAGAACAACTCTCAACCTGAACCTGGATTTCCGTAAGAGTCCCATACTTTCCACGAGCAATGCTCTTTCCGGACAGCAGGTGTCAAAGGTGAAGGAACTTCTCTCTACAAATACAAAGAGCGGTGTCGAGTCGCTGGCGCGGGACAGGACCTCTACGGGGGGCTCCTTTCTTGTTGGCCTCACCCATCCCCTTGGGGAAAAACTCCAGATAAGTGGTGATGTGACCCTTTCACGGATCAACGGAACACCTGCTTCGGGAGGCGTGGAAGCAGTTCCGGGGACAGGTAACGAATTTTTCTACAATTTCCAGGTGATTGGTAACAACCTCTTGAAAGAGGGAGACATTTCCATCATGGGACTCAGATTCCAGGATCTAAAGGGATCGAAAGCCCTCGGTCTCAGAGTGAATATTCGTTTTCCCCTTATCAAATCCTTTCGCATAAATCCCATTTTCGACCTCGAGGTAAGGAGGGATGATGCCCTGCAAAGGGAACAGGTCACCACCCGTCCTTCCTTGAGGTTGGAACTTTTCATCAAAAGGATGTTTACCCTCGAAGTGGAAGGGGGCCTGGAATGGTCAGATCAAACCCTGAACAATCAAAATGACACTACGAGAGGCTACTTCATTACGGTGGGGTACAGATTCGACTTTTAGAGGATTCTTCTTCTTATGGTTTCTTGGGGAAATTCTCCCGGGGAAGAGAAATATTACTTTTTCATCTTTTTCAGGCCGATGATTCCAAGACCTATGAGGCCGCTTCCTATGAGGATCAGAGTAGATGGTTCGGGAACATGTGAAGCCTTTTCACTCTCTAATGCGAAGGCAGGGGCAACAAATAGGCAGAGATAAGCGAGAACGACAAAAGGACCTATCCATGGTGTGAGTTTTTTCATAGCACTTCCTCTTCTCCTTAATGGCGGAAAGACACACTTCCCCTCTCAAAGGCATCTAGCATACAAAAACAATGCCATACATAAACTCTTTCACCTGTCTTGTCATTTCTTTTTATATCTAGTTAATTCGTAAAGATAATTAGCTTTTAGAGAGATAACCACTGAGGAGGGGATGGGAGATTAAAAAAAACAATTATGAAATAAATGGGGAATTTCAGAAACAATTTTCGCACATTATGTAAATATTTTTGTCAAAGAGCAGAATATTGTTGCTTATCGGGGAGTTGAATGGAAATATTCCCGGAAAGCTACGAAAATCTACACCATTTTGAGGACAAGCCGCATCTAATGAAAAGAATTAAGACAAGTTTTCGGGAAAAAGAACGAAATGAAAAAGGGTATAGAAAGAGCAATTAAGAGAGGGTGGCGCACGATCAAAGAGAACAGTAGGATGGTTCTTCTTCTGATCTTAATTTTTACAGCCTGGAACCTTTTCCCCCGCCACGCGGGGAATATGGTTATCCCCTCCTCATTTTTCGAGAATAAGGGTGGGGGGCAACTGCTTGCGCTTACGCCTCTCAAGAGTAAATCCGTCACGGTCAGGGAGGTGACGGCATATAACGTGGGGGATCCTTCCCAGACAGATGAAAGCCCCTGTATCGGGGCGGGAGGAGATGACCTCTGCATTCGCCTGGAAAGGGAAAACATATGTGCCGCCAACTTTGTCCCTCTGGGCACGAAGCTCCATATCGAGAAATTTGGCGAATGCCTCGTAATGGACCGGATGCACGGAAGATACAGGAACCGTGTGGACATTGCTATGAGATCGGGTGAGAGAAAAAGAGCCCTTCTCTTCGGAAAACAGCGCTTGAGAGTCCATATCCTCTTTCATGAATGATTTGTAATCTGACTGATAGGGTGATGATAGGTATAGATCCTCTGTTTTACTTCACACTCTATTCGTGGGTGTCTTCTCTCCTCCAGGGTTATTCAAAGATCGGTTATCAATCTCTTCTTCTTTTTTCGCTATAAGACATACTATAAATAGGAAAGGGGGTGAACTCCCCCCCTCTTTTATCTGGATACATTCCAGATTTTCTTGCATCAAACCAGTGAGAGGAATTTTTTATAGGAAAGAGGACCATTGAAGGGCGAAAAAATGAAAAAGAAGAGGAAATTTTTCCTTCTCATCGGAGCGGCAGGTTTATTGATTTTTATCCTCCTGGCCCTCATCTCATTCATGGCTTCCCGCTATGTAAGTTCAGACGCGGCCAAGAATGCGATCCGTAAAGTTGCGAGGGAACAGCTCGGGAGTGAAGTAACCTTCGGAGAGGCCCACCTTGTTTTTCTTCCCCGTCCAGGTGTGGTCATCAAGGGAGTTCAGTTCACTGTGCCGAAGGGGGGTGAAGGTGCGGTGGGATCCTTGAATGTATATCCCCAGATTTTTCCCCTTCTCGAAGGGAAGGTGGCCCTGGCGGTTGTAGAGATCGCCTCGTTGAATATTCGCATGCCCCTTCCAGAAAAGCGACATAAGGAGAAAACCAGGGAAAAGGGGCGGAAGAAGGGGATAAAGCAGGAAAAGAAGAGCGCCTTTGAGGATGTGGGAGGGGCAGTTGCACTACTTCTTAAGGAAGTAGGATCGAAGGCCCCGGGACTCACCCTCGAGGTGAAGGAAAGCACTATCATTCTCACGAAAAATGGGAAGAGTGCTGTTTCCATAAAAAAATTGAACGGCAGTGTACGCACGTCGGGTGAAGAGATTTCACTCACCCTCGAGGGTGAGACGAACCGTGCTGAAAAGGTGAAAGGATCCCTTAGGTTGAGGGGAAAAGATCTGATAGGTGAAGGTATGTTTACTTTCTCCCGGTTGAAACCGGGGCCTCTTTTTTCCCTCCTTTCCTTTTCACTTCCCTCTCTTGAATTTGAATCTCCCGTCGACCTGAACCTTCGGTACATGAAAGAGCGGGAGGGGCCCTACATCGGGGAGGTAGAGGGATCGGTCCCCATGGTTACTCTTATAAGGAAAGGGAAAAGAGAAAAAATTTCATTGTCCCATTTTAAGGGGAGTGTCGAGGTGGGAGAGGATGCCACTACCTTTTTCGTGTCTGATATCGATCTTTCACGTCCCTCTCTCAAGATTTCGGGGAAGGGGGTGCTCCCCCGGAAAGAGGGAAAGAGGGTGGTTGAGATCTCGGGGAAGGATATCGATGCCACAGCTTTGAGAAAGGTCTCCCTCTCTTTCCTGGGGGATGTTCCTACAGTAAGGGATATATTCGGAATAATTAGGGGCGGAAAGGTACCCCGGATCGAAATCCACACGGAGGGAGCGGCCCTTGCGGATCTTGGAAAGACAGAAAACCTCTCTATTACAGGCCGCGTGGAAGAGGGGAGCATTTTCATCCCCGGAGTGAATCTGAAGCTTGGTGGGGTAGAGGGGGATGTGGAGTTCTCCAGGGGGATTCTGAAGGGGAGTAAGATGAAGGGGGCATACAAGAAGGCAAAGGTCAAAGGGGGCACTCTCCTGATCGGCCTCCAGGGAAAAGATCGGCCCTTCCATCTCGCAATCGATCTGACTGCTCCCGTTAAAGAGGTACAACCTCTCCTCCTGCGGTTTGTTGGAAAGGGTTCTTTCAGGAGTGAACTGAAATCGCTTCAAAAACTTGATGGCCAGGTGAGAGGAACCCTTGTCCTCGGTGAAAAGCTTTCCCGGATTGCTGCGACGGTGGATGTAAGAGAGGTGAATATTTCAGGCAGGTACCCCCGTTTTCCCTACCCCATTTCACTTCGCGAGGGGAGGTTCAGGTACAGCCCGGGGAAGGTCGAGGTTGAGGGGATCACCTTGAAGGGGGGCAACACACTAATTAAAAATGTCACCGGGAAGGCTACCTTCGGGAAAGTGCCCATGATTTCAAGTTCCGCAGGTGCCGCGTCCATAAACATTAAAGAGGTGAGAAAGTGGCTCCTCACCATGAAAGGGACAAAAAAACTTCTCATACCCTACGGGAAGGTGGGGGGGAGAGTAAACCTTTCTTCACTTTCCTTAAAAGGGCCCCTCTTATCCCCCTCTCGCTGGAAATATCACCTCGCAGGGAGCGTAGAAAAGGTTGTGTCACACCCGGCAATCTTCCCGGGTGAGTTGACCCTCACGAAGGGTTCTTTCAAGGCCCGGCCGGGGCTTATAACTCTCAAGAACATGAAAGCCCGTCTTCTCGATAGCTCGATGAGTCTTACGGGGAGCATCAAAGAAGAGAAAAGAGGAGGGACCCTGGTAGATCTGGATCTTGCGGGGACGATGGGGAAAAAGGGAGTTTCCTTGATAGGGTCGACATTATCTTTTCCACGGAGCCTCCTCCTCCGGGCTCCCATGGATATCCGTCATGGTCATGTAAGTCTCGGGAAAAGGGAGGGGGGGAGTGTTTCGTGGGATTTTATGCTCACAAGCGGACCCCGTGTGAAGGTGAAGTTTCGTCAGCAGGGAGGCTTTGTTTCCCTCGAAGGGTTGTAGTGGGTAGATGGC
>CAZPLX010000135.1:0-4817 GCA_964587345.1 uncultured bacterium | reverse complement strand
CCCACGCCTTCCCCTTTCTCGCCGTGGGACGTGGGCTTTTGTGTGGGACGACGCGTCGAGTCTGTCCTCCCGGGGGGGGCGGCCTCTTTTTTTAGCGATTTTCGCGTTCCCATGGACTGCATCCACCGCCTCTCCCATCCGCCTTCTCAGGGTCTCCACGTACCCCCCTTCATTGAGGAGGTTCGCCTTCGGAGGATTGAACCAGATTCCCTGGAGAAGATAGAGGCGGTTCCCATCCCTGTTGAATTGGTGGAGGGCTTCGTAGAATGAGGGGGGGTGGAGAGTATAGACTCGGAGAGTGTTGATCCCCAGGCGGACCATCTCCCTGAACCACCTGAGGTAGGTTCCCTTTCTCAGGGAAAAATCGCCGGGGAAATAGCCGGGAAGGCCGAGGCCGAGGTTCACTCCTTTGATGAAAAATATTTTTCCCCCTTGATCATTGCGCACGATCCGGTCACCTTGGAGACGAAAGGGCACTCCACTTCCCGGGGACCCGGGTGATGGTGGTGATGCCTCATCGATTAAACCCAGATATTTTCGGGACGTGACATCGCCAGGATGGAGAAGGAGAGTTTTTCTGAAGGCCCAACTGGCAGAAGGGAAATCTCCAAGATGGTAGTATGCTTTTCCGAGGCCCTTATAGAGGGAGGGACGGGGAGCGTGCTGAAGAGCCCTCCTGTAGATGTTGATGCCTTCCTGGTATTCCCCTCTCTTAAGGGCAATTATCCCCAGCTTCTCGAGTTCCATCCCTCTCACCCCGTGCCTTTCTCGTTCCCGCCGCGGGAGACGTGTTCCCACTCCCTCTTCTTTCCCAGGTACTGGAAGAAGGCCTGAACCCTGAAAAAGGAGTTGATCTGCCGGTAGCCGAGGTTCTCGAGGATACCGTACCCGAGGAGGGTAAAGAAGTGGGACCATTTCGGATATCGCCTGTAGGTGATTTCTTCCAGGAAGACTCCCGATGTTGAGAGGAAGATCCCGTAGAAAATGGCGAGGACGAGGAAGAGGAGAAAGAACTGAGTGCTCAAGATGCCCATGAGGTAGGCAATAAAGATAGAGAGATACCCCGTAATTTCCACGAGGGGGCTTAAAAGTTCCACGAAAAGGTAGTAGGGCATCACCATGGTTCCCAGGCTTCCGTACCTCGGGTTGAAAAGAAGTTTCCTGTACTTGATCACCGTTTCGATTAAGCCGAGATGCCACCGTCTTCTCTGCCTTGCGAGCATTTTCAGGGTCACAGGAACCTCGGTCCAGCAGATGGGATCAGAAACGAACTTTACCTTGTAGTCTTTCCCCTGCTCTCTGTAATATTGGTGAAGCTTTACGATGAGCTCCATGTCTTCTGTCACGTTTGACCGGTCGTATCCCCCCACATTAAATACCGCTTTCTTGTTGAAGAGGGAAAATGCCCCGGAAAGGATGAGGAGACCGTTCAATGCGTCGAGGCCTACCCTCCCGAAGAGGAAGGCGCGAAGGTACTCCACAACCTGGAAGATGGCGAGGCCCTGTGCGGGCAGGTCTATGTCGATTACCTCTCCATGGTCGAGGTGAGTCCCGTTCCTTACTCTCACCACTCCTCCCGATGCGATCACGGGTGTGGTGCTTTCTAAAATAGGCGTGACGAGGCGTATGAGTGCCTGCTTCTCGAGGATCGAGTCCGCGTCTACGGTGCAGTAGTAAGGACATCGGGAGGCATTTACCCCGCAGTTGAGGGCGTCAGCCTTCCCTCCCTGTTTTTTGTCGATCACCAGAAGATTCGGAATATCCTGAGAGTAGTAGAATCCCTTAACCTGTTCCGTGTCGATCCTTTCACGGTACACCAGGTCGATCTTTTCCAGGGAGAACTCGCCGATCAGCCTTTCAAGGGTTCCGTCATCAGAGCCGTCGTTGATCACGACTACCTCGAAGTCGGGGTACTCCATTGCCAGGGCTGATTCCACCGTGGGAAGTATCTGTTCCCTTTCGTTGAAGGCGGGGATAACAATCGTCACTGGAGGGGTCTCGGGGGAGACCATGAAGTCGGCCATGGCGGAATATTGTATACGTCGAATATGGCGGATGATCACAACGAGTGACGTGATGAGAATCAGGGTGTAGATGATGTTCACCACCCCGTAATAGGCCCCTACGAAGTAGTTGAACCAGGTGATGATGAGCCCCGCGGCCTGCCCCATCCGTTACATCCCCTCTCCCAGGAGGAGTGTGAGTTCTTCCCGGATTTTCCTGTCCTTTCCGAGGGAGGCGTAGGCCTCACATTGAGTGCGGAAATTGAGGGAGCACATGCCGCCGATAATATCTCTCGCCGCCTGGGACTTCCCTTCCTCGTAAGAGCCGAGTTCTTCGATGAGCCGGTGAACCATACCCGTTTTTCCCAGCTCTTCGCAGATGCTCTCCTTCGCGTAGCTGTCCTCCTTTCCCATCATCTCCCTGAAGGCTTCCACACCACGGTTGCCCAAACGGGAGAGGGAGGAAGCGGCAGCATTTCGGACCTGCCAGGATGTGTCGATGAGCATCTTTTTAAGGAGTGGGGCAGATTCGTAGACTTCCAGATCGCCAAGGGCGCGGGTCGCATGGAGTCGGACGAACCAGGAAGGGTCACCGAGAAGGGGATAGAGAAGGGTTGTGTCCAGGGAAATGTTCTTTCCAAGCTGTGAAATCAGCTTGAGAGCCTTTGCCCGAACTTCAGGGTGGGGATCTTTAAAACCCTGGATCGCCACATCCAGGGATTTCACGCTCCCCAAATGGCCGAGGACCTCGAGGACGATTGACCTTATCCAGGGATGGGGGTTCTCACGGTAAAAATCGAGCAGCCTGGTAACTCCTCCCTCGCCAAACTGTACAAGGGACGTAACGAGGGCTTTCCGTGTGATCCGACTGGTCTTCATAAGATCGGGAATTTTTAAGAGAATACCTTTGAGGGCTCTCCCAGAACCTATCTTGGACAGGGCGCGGATAGTGACTGTGATGATCTCCCCATCGTCATAATCGAGCAAGGGGAGAAGAAGATCGATCGATTTGCCGGATCGCATCTTTCCGAGCATGGTTATCGCATAGGCCTGGCGGATTGGATTCTTTCTCCGGGTCATTCTCTCGTAATGGGACACATACCCGAGAGAATAAAAGAGGCTCGATATTACGGTGAAATTTTCTTCATCCTCGATATGATCGAGAAGGATCCCCTGGATTGCCTTCCACTTGGGGGAACCGGGAGGATGGCGCAGGAGGTCCCATTTTGCTGTGAGAGTTCCGGAAGTGAGGGCTTCTCTTATTCTTCCACGGTAGAATTCACGGGCCTCATCGAGGTCCCGGAACATGCGAAGGCGCAGATGCCTTCTCGCGGCTGAAGTGATGAGGAGGAAAAGTGTGGCGATAAAAAGTGCAGCAATGAGGGAATAAAGGAGTATCTCGAGGAGACCGTTCAATTATAGTTTGCCTCCGGTTAAATGCGAAAAGGGATCCTAAGCGCCGATGTGCTGCCAGATGTTCGGATGACCTGTAGTATACACTACCGGATTGTGGAAAAGGAAGGTGTATCCCGGATCCTCTACCGGTGAAGATGTGAAAGGAGAGTCCGGGAAGAATATCAGGTAATGTTTACTTCCACTGCTCGCCTCCGTGACACCCGGTCGACCCTCCCGCGCTCGGGTTACAGGTCGGAGGATTTCCCGGCGAGTAGTTCAGGTTGCTCCTGAAAGTTGCGCTCACGGGCCCCTCCAGTGCAGAAGTGTCAAGGTGGCTGAAATGGTCCGCAGCAAGCTTCGTCGGTTCATGGCACCGGGAGCAGAGCAAACTTTCCTTGTTCACATGTTTGTCATGTTTTCCTGAGTAGGGGCTGTTGTACTGGGGGTTCCCCGCGGAGGTGCCGAGTTCGTGGCAGCTGAAACAGTCAGTGGCCACGTTTATGGTTCCCGAACCCCAGACAGGTGTGCTCTGCCCCCCGTGGCAGCTGATGTTCGCACATCTGTCGGTCGAACTGTTGAAAGATCCAGATCCTGTCTTTGCATTGTAGGTAGAGAGGATGTTCATGTCGATGTTGGCGTCGAAGTGGACCGTCGTCCCCGTCCCGGCATTGTTGTGGCAGGTGTCACACACACCCGTTATCTTCGGAAGTGAATCGTGTGGCCCGTGAGATTTAGCTCTGTTAAAGGCGACGGTCCCCGACGGGGGCTTCCCGTGGCACGATGTGCAGTTCGTGAGGACAAGGGGAGATCCCTTCGCGTGGCACGTGGTGCACGCGGGGCCGTTCCCTCCTTCCGTGAGGTTGGCACCGTGGCAGAGGGCACACGCATTCGCCATGTTCCCCGCTGAGGGATGGTTTGTCCATCCGCGGGTGGACTGGTTGATGGGGTGGGCTGTCTGCGCAGCATGGCAGTCTTCGCATCCATTTGTGAGGCTTCCCAGAGCGAGGTTGAAGCGGGGGTTAGAGCCCGCCCCGCCGCTTTCCCCGTGGCATGTCTGGCAGAATGTGAGGTCGCTCTTTGCCACGGGTCCATGTTCGGTGCCCTGGCTCCAGTTCGGGTTCGAGGAGTGTCCTTCAGTACCGTGGCAGAGAGTGCTGTTGAAGCAGCCGGGAGCGGTACCGGATGGTGCGGGACTTGCGGGGGAACGAGTGGAGTTGTTCCCGTTCGTGTGGCAGTCCGCGCAGACTGAGGCGTTCTGTGTGTCAGTGTTTGTGTGCTTATAGAGGGATCCTCTCCACGGTTTCGGTGAATGGGGGGCATTCACACCGTGGCACGTAAAGCACGACTGGTTCGTCGTTCCTCCGGCGAAGTCGTTCCCGTGGCATTTCTGGCAGTAGGAAAACCCTGAGAGATCGGAAG
>CAZPLX010000134.1:0-4830 GCA_964587345.1 uncultured bacterium | reverse complement strand
TGGCCCAGACGAATATGGCGGAGACGCCGATTGATCCAAGCATTCCGAGGACAACGCCCAGTTGAGCCGAACAGGGTATCCCGAGGGCGAGGAGAAGGGTGATAATCATCCTCTCTTTTCTGGTTTCAAGGATTCTCGTGGTCAACGTGGCCATGGTATCGCAGCCCAATCCCAGAATGAGTGGTAATACCGCTTTCCCATTGCAACCAATTTTTTTAAAAAGCCTATCCACCATCACCGCAAGGCGGGGGAGATAGCCCGAGTCCTCCATGATCCCGAAGGCAATGAAAAATGTCCCCACGATAGGGAGGATGATGGCAAGAGAATAGGTAATGGCCATTGTGATGATCCCATACTCTCCCACAAGAAATTCTCTCGCAATATCCCAGGGAAACAGAAAATAGATGAATTTTGTGAGGAGAGGGTTAAGAAATCCGTTGAACACCCTCCCCTCCAGAAAATCAACCATAGTCCCGGCTCCCAATTTTCCCACAAACAGGTATGCGAGAAATAGCGCAACAAGAAGAACAGGCACCCCGTACAGAGGGTGCATGGAAAGTTTCCCAAGAACTTCCAATGTTCCGGTGTGGGATCTTTCCCTTTTATCTCTCACACGGTCGATAATCTTCTCAATAGCCTTGTGTCTCATATTGTGAATGTGGTAGCTCAAGGGGAGTCCTGTTTTTTTCTCCAGGTGATCCCGGATGCGGTTGAATTCATTGATCTCTTCTTCAGCGAAATGTGTGTGAATCCAGTCAGTCAACGACTCTTCACCACAGAGAATGGAGAGGGCAAGTCCCCGTGAACTTCTTCCAAATCCATTACCTTCCAGAATTCCGGATACTTCGGAGATACTCTCTTCGATATAATCACCATAATCTATTCTGAAATCACCTTGCCTCGCCTCCTTGTAGGCCCACTGAATCTTGTCGAGACCTTTTTTTCGCACAGCCACTGTTTTCAGAACAGGAATACCGAAGATGTCAGATGTATCTCGATCATTGATTGTCAAACCGGACTTCTCCGCTTCATCGGTCATGTTAAGGATGAGAGCCAGTTCGACTCCGAATTCGATGAGCTGGATAGTAACCGGGAGAGACCTCTCAAGGTTCTTTGAATCGCAGACCTGAAAAACCCGGTAAGAATTTTCATTAAGGAGAATATCCCTCGTCACCCTCTCGTCTTCTGACATGGGAAGAAGGGAGTGAATTCCCGGAGTATCGATCACCTTTATTTTTCGTGAATCGAGTGTAGCGTTACCGTAAGTAACCTCAACTGTGGTACCTGGATAGTTCGACACGGTAACGTATCTTCCGGTCATGAAACCGAAAATAACACTTTTCCCCACATTGGGGTTTCCCACAAATATAACCTTTCCGTCCGCTTCCCCGGATCCCTCTTCCCTCTTTTCTCTGTGGCAATCCATTTGCTGCTCCCGTTAACCCTTACAATCCGGGCATACGCCGAAAATATTGAGACTGTGGTTGATTATGTGAAAATTATGTTTCTTCGCAATATTATTCTGCAATACCTCAATTTCTGCATCGCTGAACTCAATTATCTTCTTACAAAAAACACAACAGATATGGTCGTGGTGAAGGGACATTCCGTTTTCGAATCTTTTCTTCCCGTCTCCAATCTCAATGGATGAGGCATACCCGAGCTCTTCAAGGGTTTTCAATGTGCGGTATACAGTCGCATAGCCGATCCCCTCATGACGTTTTCTTACAATATGGTAGAGATCTTCAACGGTAACGTGGCCATCCCGGGCGAAGAAGAGTTCCATCACCTTTCTCCTCGTTTTGGAAGATTTCTTCCCCTTCTTTTTCAATTCAATATCAACCCTGTCAAGGAAATTCTGCAACGACTCACTCCCCATATGATAATATTGAAAATCGTTATCATAATAATGGGAGCGGAAAAATGTGTCAAGATGAAAAAGCTTTATAGACAAAAAAAAACGGCCTCTCGGCCGTTTAAATACAGAGGATATTTATTCTCCTACCCTTTTTTCTTCTCGTCTTTTTTCTTCTCCTCTTCTTTAACGCCGATGTATTCTATGAATGCCATTTCCGACCCGTCTCCAGGACGGTAACCTGTTTTTATTATTCTCGTATATCCCCCCTCTCTTCCCCCATACCTCTTCGCAAGGTCATCGAACACTTTTCCACAACTTTTTTTGTCCACCAGCATGGCGAAAAGCATTCTCCTGGCGTGGATTGAATCTTTCTTTCCGAGAGTGATTGCCCTGTCTGCAATCCTTCTCAACTCCTTTGCCCTCGCGAGGGTGGTGTGTATCCGCTCCTCCTGGATGAGTGAGTTTAAAAGATTTTTCAAAAGCGCTTTCCTGTGAGCGGGGTTTCGCTTAAGTTTCCTATGATCCTTCCCGTGCCTCATTCCATTCCCCCTCTTCTATTCTTGAGAGTTTTCTTCATCTTTTTTGGTTCCTTCGACAATTTTTAATTTTCCTACTTCCATTCCGAGGGAAAGTTCCATCTCCTCCAGGACCTGCTTGATTTCGTTCAGGCTCTTCTTGCCAAAGTTTTTTGTCTTCAACATCTCCTGCTCGCTCTTCCGGACGAGTTCTCCGATATAATGAATATTTGCATTCTTCAAGCAGTTGTATGCCCGAACAGAGAGTTCCAGTTCGTCAATCGTCCTGTAAAGCTTCTCGTTGAGTTCATCGTTTCTTACGTCCTCATCTTCTTCATCCTCTATCTGCTCCTCAGGCTCGTCAAAATTGATGAAAATCGTCAGCTGATCCTGGAGGATCCTTGCCGCATAGGCTACGGCATCAGCAGGAAGAATTGATCCATCGGTCCAGACTTCAAGGACAAGCCTGTCAAAATCTGTCTGCTGCCCTACCCTCGCGTTCATCACGTCAAAATTCACTTTCTTAATGGGTGAAAAAGTAGAATCTACCGGCATCGTCCCGATAGGATAGTTTGAATCAATGTTCTCCTCTGCGGGGACATATCCCTTCCCTGTTTTCACTGTCATCTCCATCTTCAGTGAACCCCCATCGAGCACTTCAGCAATATAGTGTTCCTTGTTGATTATTTCCGAGTTGTGGTCGCAGATAATGTCTCCTGCAGTCACCTTCTTGGGCCCCTTTACATCCAGGGAAATAACCCTTGGCTCGTTTGAAGAAACCTTGATATCTAATCCTTTTAAATTCAATATGATATCAGTAATATCTTCAATTACTCCCTGAATAGATGTAAATTCATGTTGAATCCCTTCAATCCTTACTGACGTAATTGCTGCACCCTGAAGGGATGAAAGAAGAATCCGACGGAGGGCATTTCCTATAGTAATCCCATATCCCCTTTCGAGTGGTTCAGCGATAAATTTCCCGTAAAAACTCGATCCGGACTGGGCATCTATATTTACCCTTTTCGGTTTTATCAACTCTTTCCAATTTTTCTGGAACATACCTGCCTCCGTTATGTGTAAAAGCTGACGGTTTTATTTCGAGTAAAGCTCAACGATAAGCTGTTCCTGTATCTGCTCTGTAATAGCTTCTCTTCGAGGTAATTCCTTTATAATTCCCCTGAACTCCTCTCTTCTCAATTCGAGCCATTCAGGGATCCCCTTTCTCACGATAGAATCCAGGGCTTCGTTGATACCCTCGATTTTCCTGCTTCTTTCCCTCATTTCGATGACGTCGCCAGATTTCACGAGGTAGGAAGGAATATTCACCTTTTTCCCGTTCACCCTGAAATGTCCATGGGTTACGAGAAGCCTCGCCTCACTCCGGGTGATCGCAAAGCCGAGGCGGTATACGATGTTGTCGAGACGCCTTTCAAGGAGTATGAGCAGGTTATCCCCCGTCTTCCCTTTCAGCCTGTCAGCTTTGCTGAAATAGATCCGGAACTGTCTCTCCATGATTCCGTATATCCGGCGTACCTTCTGTTTTTCTCGGAGCTGGATACCGTAATCACTATGTTTGGGCCTTCTCCCGGACTGGCGTCCCGGTGGATAGGGCCTTCTCTCAAATGCGCATTTGTCCGTATAGCACCTATCCCCTTTGAGGAATAGTTTCATACCCTCTCTTCTGCAAAGTTTGCAGACAGGTCCATTATATCTAGCCAAGTTTCTTTACCTCCTCGTTCACACTCTTCTCCGTTTAGGTGGCCTGCACCCATTGTGGGGGATTGGCGAAACATCCCGAATATAATTTATTTTGAGTCCTGCCGCCTGAAGGGTACGTAGTGCAGCCTCCCTTCCGGACCCCGGGCCTTTGATGAAGACGGTCAAGACCTTTACACCATTGTCTTTCGCTTTTTTTGCCACGTTTTCAGCTGCTACCTGTGCGGCAAATGGGGTCGATTTCCTGGACCCTCGAAATCCCATTGCTCCCGCGCTGGCCCAGGCTATAGCATTCCCGTCCACATCGGTAATCGTAATGATTGTGTTGTTAAAGGTTGCTTTGATGTGGGCGATCGCAGTGGGAATATTTTTCTTTACCCTCTTTTTGAGCTTCGATTGCAACCCTTATACCACCTTTGTCAAATACCCAATCCGGGTCATTGTCATAAACGATCTCATGGAACTGCCAGAGGTCGATATAGTCGGTTTTCAGCCGTCTGAGGCTATCTTCAAGTTTTTGTTTTGTTTTTCAAAGTGAGCTTTAATGTTCAAATCTGAACCATCATCCGTAAGAATTTGTGGCTTATGATTTAGAACTTGTTGAATACACCAATCATACTCTTTTGCAGTTTGACCAGCCCAGGCATACATATGAATTCCCTGTGTTGCTAAAAATGCCGCAATATCATCTTGAGTAGTTAATGGATTGCCCCCACATGCTGTTACGGTTGCACCAAG
>CAZPLX010000133.1:0-4863 GCA_964587345.1 uncultured bacterium | reverse complement strand
TGCCTGGTTGGTCCGTATATTTTACACAGGCTTTATCGGGGTGCTCGTACTCATCTTCCTGATTCACATAGGCTTTGACATTGCGGAGAGGAAAAGACACAAAAAACTCGAGAAACAAAAGGATGGGGATGAAGAAAAATGAAAGTATTCGACTTTAAAGAGGATCGAGGGGAGGGCACCTATATAGAGATAATGCCTCTATTTTTCAGGCTTCAACACCTCTTGCTTATCATCCTCGTCGTGATCCTTTCCCTGACCGGGTTGAGCATCTTTTTTCACAGAACGGGGGTCGCCCGCGTGCTGGTAAAGATGGAAGGGGGGTTCATGATGCGGGGCCTCCTGCACAGGGCGGCGGCGATCTGTTTCATGTTTCTCCTCGCATACCATATCTTCTACATCCTCTTTACCAGGGAAGGGAAGAGGGAGTTTGCCAGGCTCAAGTTGAGAAAGAAGGATTTTACAGACCTTGCACAGATAATAAAGTTCGACCTGGCGATGAGCGACGACTACCCGGAACTCGGCAGGTACACCTACAAGGAAAAATTCCAGTACTGGGGAGTGGGCACGGGACTTATCATAATGGTTCTTACCGGTCTGATCCTCTGGTTCGAAACTGCGAGCATGCGGGCTCTCCCCCGGTGGATTCTCGATATCACCGTGATAGTCCACGGTTTTGAGGGCCTGATCGTTTTTATCATCTTACTTTTCTGGCATCTCTACAACGTCCACCTTTCTCCCGGAAATTTTCCCATGAACACTACGTGGATCACAGGCAAAACGGATGGGGCCAAGTACAGGAGAAAACGGCCGGGGTATCTCATTGAATCCGAAGAGAAGGAGGGAAAATGAACTCTGTTTTTCGCGTAGCGGGGATCATCATCGCGTTACCATTCCTGATTCTTCTTTCGAGTGGTCCTTCGGGGGCTGCGTTATCCCTTGAGAAATGCACCATATGCCACAGCAAAGCGGAGTTCAGGAAAGTCCTGGTGGATGGGAAGATACGGAACCTTTACGTAACGAGGGCAAAACTCAAAGGTTCTGTTCACGAAAAGAAGGCGTGTACAGACTGCCATTTTGATGTGACCGAGATCCCTCACAGGGAGAAGCCTAAAAGGGTTACCTGCATCCACTGCCACTACAAGGGGAATCCCGAGGGGGCCCCTCAATCGGATATGTACCTCGAATATTTCAAGAGTGTCCACGGCCGTGCCCTGGCCAGGGGGAATGAAAAGGCACCCCTTTGCCAGGATTGCCACGGTAGCCACGACATACGTCATACGAAGGATCCCGCTGCGCATGTTTCCAAGGGGAATGTGGCGGAGACCTGCGGTAGGTGCCACCTGAAAATTTACGCCTACTATAAAACGAGCATCCACGGAGTCCAGGTGAGCAAGGGAAACAGGGATGCGCCCTCCTGCCCTGACTGTCACGGGGAACACAATATATTTAAAGCGCAAAATCCGCAATCTACCGTCTACTCTACGAATATTCCCACACAGTGTTCAAGGTGCCACGCGTCGGTGGGGATCATGAGCAAGTATGGGATTAACGCCGAACCCGTTTCTACATACAAAGAGAGTTTTCACGGCGTGGCGAATAAGTTCGGTGCCACAACCGTTGCGAACTGCGCATCATGCCACGGGACACACGATATCAGGCCTCCCGAGGACCCCCTCTCCAGGGTAAACCCGAAGAATATCCCTTCCACATGCGGACAATGCCATCCCGGAGCGAATGCGAATTTCGCTGCGGGGAAGATACATGTGGACGCGTCCAAGAAACAGGCAGGCGTGATCTATTATGTGGCCTCCTTTTTCAAGTACCTTACGATTACGACTATGCTCGCCCTCATATTTCACATCTTTCTTGATCTCTACGGAAGGACGAGAAAATTGAGGGGAGGGAAATAACGTGTAGTGAGGAGCCGGCTGATGGATTTAACTGACGATCAAAAGGAAAAAGAGATAGATGATATCATCGAAAGGGAAATGGCAGGTCTCTCTGACGAGCTCACCAAAGAGGAATCGAGGCGCCTCAAGGAGGCGGTGAGAGAAAAAGTTGAAAGGGAAGTCGGCAGGGAATTTGCCAGATTAAAAAGCGAGAAAGAGAAGAAGGAAAAAAAAGAAAAGAAAGGGAAGCAGAAAAAGGCCGGGAAGAGCAGAAAGACAGAAGAGGAATATTTTCTGCGCTTTAACCGGAACTTCCGCTTTCAGCACATGATCCTTTTTTCTTCAGTGATCATACTCGTATTTTCGGGCCTCCCCCTTAAATTCCCCGATTTTTTCATATCTCACTTTCTGATGAAATTCTGGGGAGGAATTCAAAACAGCAGGTTCTTCCACAGGGTCGGCGCCTCCATGCTGATCTACTTCATCGTTCACCACTTCTTTTATACCCTCCTCTCACGAGATGGCAGGAGGGATTTTGTGAAGCTTCTTCCTTTGCCTAAGGATCTGAAGGACCTTGCCTTGAATATAAGGCACTTCGTGGGGAAAAATCCAGAGAGGCCCCGCTTTGATCGCTTCAGTTATATCGAGAAGTTCGACTACTGGGCAGTCTACTGGGGCTGTATCGTCATGATCGCTTCGGGGCTCATCCTCTGGTTCGAAGGTTTTGCCATGAAGGTGCTTCCGAAATATTGGCTCGATATTGCCCACGAAGCACACTCGGATGAGGCCCTTTTAGCTACCCTTGCTGTCGTCATCTGGCACTTCTACAACGTTCACTTCAACCCGGACCGATTTCCAGGGACTCTTCTATGGTGGCACGGAAAGATCTCCAAAAAAGAGATGATTGAGGAGCACCCTCTCGAATATGAGCGGATGATGCGGGATCGGGAGGGGAAAGAGGATAGGGAACAGAGCGAGGGTGGTGAGAAATGAAGGATATGATAAAGGGTTTTTTCGATTGGCTCTTCACCTACAAAAAGAGCCTCATCAGAATTTTGATTGTACTGTTTATTTTCTTTGTTGCCTTTAACGGCCTCTTTTTCGTTTCCGCGAATTACCCGAAATCTTGCCTTCTCTGCCACTACATGGACCCCTATTACGCTCAGTGGAAGAGTTCAAAACATGCCGGAGTGAAATGCATAAAGTGTCACAGTTTCAAGCCCCTCTTTATCACCGTTACAACCATAAAATACCTGACCGGACTCTACAATCCAAAACCCCACGCGAAGGTTGACAACGGGGAATGCATGGCGAAAGGGTGCCACGCAAGCCGCCTGGAGAAACCGGAGGCCTATCTCGGGGGAAAGGTGCTCTTCAACCACAAGGAACATCTCACGAAGATGAAGAGAGGTGAGAGTCTCAGGTGTACCTCGTGCCACTACCAGATCGTCCAGGGGGAACACATCTCTGTCGATAAGAACGTATGCTTCCTCTGCCACTTCAAGGGGATGAAGAGGGGACAGTCAATAGGAGGGTGCAAGGCCTGCCACGGGGTTCCTACGAAGGAGGTCACGAAGGAGGGTTTTCATTTTTCTCACGATTCATACCTGAAGCTGGGAGTTGAGTGCAAACAGTGCCATTTGCGGGTTGCGAGCGGCGACGGTGATGTTCCGGAGGGGAAGTGCTTCCAGTGCCACGTGGGAAAGAACAGGAAGAATTACGACCGTGTGACTCTTCACAGGATCCATGTGACCCTGAACGGGATCGACTGTTTCAAATGTCACGGGAAGATCAGACATGGCGAGGTACAACTCGTCAGGGTCTTCGAAGTCAAGTGCAACACGTGTCATAAAAAACTCCACAGCTCCCAGAAGGAGATGTACATGGGTACCGGTGCAAGGGGTGTTCCCGATACGCCCTCCAGAATGTTTTCCGCCCAGGTCGCATGTGACGGGTGCCACACACAGCCGGTACAGGAGGTGGAATCGGGAATCAGGGTTAAGGGTGAAAAGCGGTTAACGGCGGAGAAGAAAAACTGTGTTCTCTGCCACGGGAAAGGCTATGGCAGGATGCTCGATGATTGGGTGGCTTCGAGCAGGTACCTCGAAAGATTGATGGGGGGAGTGAAGGATAAAGCAGATAAGATCACCAGTTCTTTAACAAAAGAGAAGAGGGGAAAGGAAATTTCCGATATGGTGGCGGACATAGAGTATAACTACGCGTTTTTGAAATCGGGGAGAGGTGCCCACAATATAGAATACGCCTGGAGGATTGTAAGAACTGCCTATACCCAGTTTGATCTGATGGCGAAACTCCTTAAGAGAAAAAGTGTGAAAAGGCCTCCTCTGATATCGAACGGTGCGAATTACTGCACTAAATTTTGCCACGGGCGGCTCGGACTTCCCTCAAAAGTGTATTTCAAAGAAATGCAGCTCGATTTTCCTCATAAGCTTCACGTGGAGGAGGTGGAGATCACGTGTACTGCCTGTCATTCACCGGAAAAGCATAAAATGAGGATTGTGACCAAATCGGAGTGCATGGCGTGCCATCATGAGGGAGAAGATGTTCAATGCTCCAGGTGTCACTCTGCCCAGGAGAAGTTGTATGATGGGAAGGTGACCGTTGCGGGGATAGAGAGTGTGCCCGATCCCATGAAAGAAGGGGAGGTTGCGTGTACTGGCTGTCATGACCTTCAAAGCGGGAAACCTCAAAATGTAGTCGTGGTGAAGGAGAAGTGCGCAGGGTGCCACGACGACCCTTCTTATGCGGATATGGCACTTACATGGGAGAAGGAACTTCTCGAACTGGAAAACAGGGCTGTCGTGCAGATAGAGGAGGCCGGGGAACTCGTTAAGAGGATGAAGCGCCTCGGGAGGGACACCTCCAGCTTCGAATCTCTCCTTGCGTCTTCGCGAAAATCTTACACACTGGTATCGAAGGGGAGAGGTATTCACAACTACGAACTTTCAAAAAC
>CAZPLX010000132.1:0-4895 GCA_964587345.1 uncultured bacterium | reverse complement strand
TCGTTGACTCTGCTAGTCCGGGGACCCTTCCCGAGATCTTCACGTCCCCATCTACAGCCATGGCGGGAGTCATCATCACCCGGTATTTCATGATCTCCTTTATCTCTTCAACTTTTAATATGGTCACCTCCACCTCCAGCTCTTCCACCGCCTGGCGGACAACTCTTTCCACGGCCTTGCATTTTGCACATCCAGGGCCTAAAATCGCAATCTCCATCTCAATACCTCCTTAATGGTTTTCAATTCCTAATTCCTAATTCCTGATTCCTGATTTCAAAAAGGCTTATTTTTACAAAGCTCCAAATATGAGTCCTCCCGCGGTTGAAAAAGCCACAACGAGAGAAACGTATACCATCGTTTTCTTGAGGCCCATGATCTTTGAAAGGACAATGATGCTCGGCAGAGAAAGAGCAGGGCCGGAGAGGAGCAGTGAGAGAGAAGGCCCCTTCGCCATTCCCATGTCCATAAGAGCCCGGATGATGGGAACCTCGGTGAGAGTTGAAAAATAGAAAAGCGCCCCCGTAACAGATGCGATCAGGTTCGCGGATAGGCTGTTTTTTCCCACCAGCCGTGCAACCGATTCCGGGGGAATGACCGCTTTAAGGGCTCCCGCGATAAAAACACCCACGATGAGTATGGGCCCTATTTTCACGGCCAGATCCCAGGTCTCCCGGAACCATCGCTTCACTTCTTCAAAAGAAAAGAAGCGGTAGGTGAGGGAACCCATTATGAGAAAAGAGACCCCTGTGGCGGCAAGTTTCTTCGAAGAGGCGAAGATAAGGATCCCCACGAGGGAGGCGAAAAAGAGAGCATACACGGGGAGAGATTTTTCAGAAGCACCCTTTTTGGGAATGGTGAAGCCATCCCCATTCTTCACCTTTTCCATCTCCTCTTTCCTGTATATGAGGGCCATCAACAGGCCGATGACGATTGAAAAGAGCACCGCTCCCACCGCCCTGCCTACCCCTAAGTCGAGGCCGAGAAGCTTCGCCGAGTAGGTGATGGCGAGGATATTTATGGCAGGCCCCGAGTAGAGGAAGGAGATCGCAGGGCCGATACCCGCCCCGCTCACCCAGATTCCCGCGAAAAGAGGGAGGATGGTACAGGAGCAGACAGCGAGAATCGTCCCCGAGATAGAAGCAACACCGTAAGAAAGAGTCTTCTTCGCCTTCGGGCCGAAGTAGCGAAGAACCGATTCCTGGGACACAAAGACCGCTATGGCTCCCGCGATGAAAAAAGCGGGCACCAGACAGGTGAGAACGTGGTAGGAGAGATACTCCACGAGCCCCTGCGTTCCTGCCGAAAAAAGAGTTTTTATGATATCCATGTCTCCCTTCTCCTTTTAATGTAAGCCTTTAAATCTTAAGGCTAATCGCCATATTCCTCCCCTTAAAGGATTACGTTAAAGGAGGAAAAGATCTCCCCTCAGGAACCCCTCGGAGGTCCTCTCCTCCACCAGGCAGGTTACCTCCTTCCCGAGAAGGACCTTTGAAAGCAGTTCTTTCTTTTCACCCTTCCCCTCCCATGGTGTAATAAATGGTTTCACCTCCATAAGGCGAACCGTTTCGAGGGACGCGTAGGGCCCACTCACACTTCCCGAAATCCTCACAACGGCAAGTTCTACCGTCTCCTCGTCGTTCACCCTCATTACTCTTCCCTTCACTACATCTCTCATGACCTCCCCTCCCTGGAAGTGATATAAATACAATTATATATTTATATTTATCGATATATTAAGATAAAAAATATATTACTTTCTCTTTTCAAGAATCTCATCTCTGTGAACTCCTCCTACTCTTTCAAGCAAATCTCCCATATCATCCTCTCCAATGGACTCGAGAAGTACCTTCATGAGATTCTCTACGGATCGCTCCCCTCCTCTTTCGAGAAAATAATTTACAAAGAGCCCTTCCTTTTCACTTCCTATGAGACCCGCGTTCGACAAGACCTTCAAATGATGCGAGACGGCAGGTTGAGAAAGGCCCAGCAGGAACTGCAGTTCACACACACAGAGATTTTTTTCACCCAGGAGCTTGAGGATCTTCAAACGGTGAGCATCCGCCGTGGCTTTTAATATTTTCGTGAGATTCTTCATAGTAATAGTATATTTAACTTTATAGATATAGTACACACTCTTCAAAAAGGTGTCAACAGCAAAAAGATTCAGGGGTTTTCAGGAAGAGCTTTCTGCAGACTCTCTCGAGATCTTCTCCGATATATCTTCCAGGGTACCAAGGGCCTTATGAAACCTCCTCCTCTCCTCCTCCACAGTCGCCTCGTGCTCTTTCCTCTTCTTTTTCGCGGCCTCTATGGCCCCCACGGTGGACCGAAGGGTCTCTCCCATCCGCTCCTTGAGAGCGGAAGTGAATTTGCGGAATGTCTGATCCAGGTTCTGGAGGGTCACCCATCTGAGGTTCTCCACGTTGTGGAGAACAAGGCCGTCGATATGTTTCAGCATCCTTTTTTTTACCCTTCCCTTTCGCACCCCTGCGGGGAGAAACCTGTCCACCGATCCTTCGGGAACGAAGGAAAGGCTTGAACTCCACTTGTGGGTAATCCAGTAAGGCTCCCTCGCTACGACAAGCTTCGACGCTCCCTCAAGGGGTTGATAGGGGATGTCAAAAAGTTCCGCCGCGGTTTTCCTGATCGTTCCTATAAGCTCATCTGCCCTCTTTTCGTGAGGAGTGAGCACTTCCCCGATCTTCCTGTCGATATTGCGAGACATCTCACCGAGGACTCTCTCAAAAAAGCCGGGAATGGAGGCGGCTATCGACTCCCGCACCACCTTTTCCAGATTTCCCTCGTCTTCTACGGCATCCAGAACTCCTTCAACCACCTCCATGAGGTAGTCTCTTCCTCTCCCCCTTAGATCCTCCGCCTGGGCCTCCAGGTATTCCACGCTTCTCTTCCTGTCACCCTGGAGAAGGTCGTCGAAGATCTGTTTCTGCCTGGAGATCTCCTCCATCTTCCCGTTGAAAAGGGAAATCCTCTCTTCAAGATCCTTAATAGGTATGGCAAATGATTTCAAAACAAGTCGTACCCGCATGAGGGCATCCACGAAGACATCGGACACCTTCCTGGAAATAGCCTCCGCGAGAGCTCTTGATTTTTCACGGGCAAGAAAATCGATGAGAAAAGACTCCACCTCTCCCACATTGCTCTTTTTCCAGAGAGCGGTGTCCCCTTTCTCCCTTCCTGAAAGCCCCTCCTTTGCTGATATCGAGAATACCTTTACGTCTTCTCCGAAGTCAGCCTGGCCGGTGAGAACCGACTTGAAAAATTCAACCATCTTCTCCCGCTCCCCCTCTCCTAAATAATCGATCTTGTTGAGGACGAAAAAGAGGCGGGAAACCTTTTTCTTCACCTCCTTCAGGAACTCCACCTCCACTTCCGTTACAGGAGGATCAGCTGAGACCATGAAGAGGGCAGCGTCACATTCGGCGAGAAAGTTAAGGGTCACTTCCGTGTTGTGCTTGTATGTGGAACCGATCCCAGGAGTATCGATTAACACAACTCCCTTCCCCAGGACCGGGGAGTCGAGGTACACATCCACCTGGGCAACATGTAAGACATTCTTCGGATTCTTCCCCTCCGTGACATACTCCTCGAGAAGGGCGATGATCTCTTCCGTGGAAGATGCAGGATGCTCTTCTGCCATCCCCCCTATAAAAGTAACCTTTACCCGCCTCTCCTTAGAGGGGCGGATGAATGTAGGGATAGCCGTCAGCGGGACAACAGATGAGGGAAGGATGTGCTCCCCTAAAAGAGCGTTCAAAAAGGTGCTCTTCCCCCTCTTGAACTGGCCAAGCACGGCGAGGTGGAACCTCTCCTCCATCAACCTTTCAAGAAGAGCGTGAAGGGATTTCCTGTAGGAACGGAAATCTTCGCCGCACCCCGCGAGGGCCCTCTCCCCATTCCGTATGAATCCTTTCAACATCTCCCCGTTCATGGAACCCCTCTGTGCATCTCTTTCGACCATGAAACCTCTCTTATTAATCTTTAGATTCTGTAATCTTTTTCACCATCTTCTCTGCCCATTTTTCCGTGCCCGGGATGCGATCTTCATCGGGAGGCCTTGGAAACCAGTGGGGACACCCCCCGCAGAGCACCCATACCTCCTCTTTCGGATCTCCCTCCTCGAGGATGTGGAACCAGCGGCAGGAAAATCCCGTCTTAAAACACTTTTCTCTTGTAAATCTCAAGGGGACGAGGTAGAGGCAGGGTCTCATCTTCGCCTCCAGGGCCTTCGGAATAGTACATTCTCCGCATGTCTTAATGAGAAGAGCCTCTTCCTCCTGGCCGGACGACAGTGGCCCGGAGCCTGACGCCTTACAGTAGATCTCGCACACACCCCTTTCTGTAATGATTTTCCTCAAGGGACAGAGGGGAAACAAAGTTCTCGTGTTCTTTGATACCTTTCCTTCTTCCATAAAAAAACCCCTGGAACCTTGAAAGATCTCAGGAGTTATTAGCCCACGCAAAGGGCGATTCCCGGCGAACTCCATCGCCATATCCAATGAAATTTTATTGTACGGGCAGGGCAGAATCTTTTCAAGAGGAAAAGACCCGCTGAAAATATTATGAGGCTCCGGGCTTAAAAAAAGAAGAACCCGGAGCCTCTCCTTCAAAAAAAGAGGAGGGAGTGTGAAATTGGTGCGTAAAAAAACGCACACCTTTTTAGAAGGAAATCGATATGGTGACACCGTAAAAGGTCGCGCTGTCGTTTGATCCACTCAGTTTCACCGCATCCTCGAGGTCTCCATCAACCAGCGTGGAGTAGGAGATGAAGGGAGTAACGGTAAGATAGTCATCCACAGGCACTGAAAGCCCCGCTGTAAGAAGAAGATCATCAAAGGCGGAGCTATCCACATTGTAGTAGAAATCGTTCCACCCAG
>CAZPLX010000131.1:0-4906 GCA_964587345.1 uncultured bacterium | reverse complement strand
CGGCCCGGGAACCCGCCGGTGCACCGAGGCTCCCGTTTCCCGAAATGTATAACAGCTTTTTGGGCCCCTCTCCCGGGGAGAGAGGCAAGAAGCGGGTCCCTGATCCTCCCGCCAATATGAGCGGATAGACTTTCATTTCCGACATTGCTCCTCCAGTTTAATCGATCTCCTTTTCTATGGAAATCGCGTTCGATGTCCATGAAAGGCCTTTTTCTTCGAGGACCGAAAAACCCCTGCCCGGACCGGGAAGGCCGTGGAGCATCAGGTCGAAATCCACCATGATCCAGATGAGCTCCCTGAAGGTTACTTTCGGTTCCCATTTAAGAAGCGTTTTTGCCTTCGACGCATCGGCAAGGAGACAGTCTACTTCCGTGGGCCTGAAATATTTCGAGTCAATTTCCACGTAAGTTTCGGGGTCGAGGGACGCGTATTCAAAAGCTCCTTCGAGAAATTCCTTCACCGAATGGGTCTCTCCCGTGCCGATGACAAAGTCTTCCGCCCTGTCCAACTGGAGTATCCTCCACATGCACTCTACGTACTCGGGGGCAAAACCCCAATCCCTCTTCGATTCCAGGTTTCCCAGGTAGAGTTTCTTCTGCTTTCCGAGGAGTATGTGAGCGATCGCCCGGGTGATCTTCCGTGTCACGAAAGTCTCCCCCCGCCGCGGCGACTCGTGGTTGAACAGGATCCCGTTAGTAGAAAAGAGGCCGTAGGCCTCCCGGTAGTTTACCGCCATCCAGTAGGCGTATACCTTTGCCGCCGCATAAGGGCTCCTCGGGTAAAACGGCGTCGACTCGTTCTGAGGAGGAGGTGCCGCCCCGAACATTTCTGAGGAGGAAGCCTGGTAGAATCTCGCCTTGACCCCGCTCCTCCTGATCGATTCAAGTATTCGGGCTGCCCCGAGGCCGGTGATGTTTCCCGTATATTCGGGGATGTCGAAGCTCACCCTGACGTGACTCTGGGCACCCAGGTGGTAGACTTCGTGGGGCTGTATGTTGTACATGAGATTGTCAAGCTGGCCGGAGTCGCCAAGGTCTCCGTAATAGAGGTGGAGATTGGCCCCCTGTACGTGGGGATCCACATAGATATTTTCGATCCTCGCCGTGTTGAAAGTACTTGCCCTCCTGATGATCCCGTGGACCTCGTACCCTTTCGAGAGAAGAAATTCAGCGAGATAAGAACCATCCTGCCCCGTGATGCCCGTGATCAACGCTTTTTGAGCCACCTACGCCCTCCATATGTATTCACTCTGATTCTTTCCTTCTTTTGGAAATTAAAGCAGATAGAGGGTGTAATTGCAATCATGCAGGGTGAAGATGAGACAGGCCCACGCTACCCGTGGAGAAGAGTTTTTACTTTTTTTCCAAGCTCCCTGATCGAGAAGGGCTTCTGGAGAAATTCGAAGGTCCCTTCAGGAAATTTCATGTCCCCCATGCTGCTCTCCCCATACCCCGAGATAAAGAGAATTCTGATCTTCCCGTTCTTCGAGACTATCGCCTTTGCCAGTTCCCCCCCTCCCATTACGGGCATTACGATGTCCGTGATGAGGAGATCGATCTTCCCTTCCTCCTTCCCGTACAGATCTAAGGCCTCGCTTCCGTTCTCCGCCGTAAGGACCCTGAATCCCAGGTATTCAAGATACTCCCTAGACGGTTTCATCACGTCGGCATTATCTTCGACGATGAGGATGCTGCCCGACATCTCCTCCCTATTGAAAGGGGCGGGAGACACATTCACACTCTCTTCTTCTCTCTCTTCCTCCGAAACAGGGATATCCACACTGATGGTGGTTCCCTTCCCCTCTTCGCTCTCTACCCATATATATCCCCTGTTCTGCTTCACGATCCCGTACACCGTGGAAAGGCCCAGGCCCGTCCCCTTTCCCACCTCTTTTGTGGTAAAAAAAGGCTCGAAGATTTTGTCCCGGATCTCTTCTGGAATTCCTGTCCCCGAATCGGTAACGGATAGACGAACATACTTTCCCGGCACTACAGAGAAGGGAAGGTTGCGCTCCTGTGAGCCTACCGTCAGGTTCTCTGTTTCTATCAGGATCGTCCCTCCCCCGGCCATTGCGTCCCTTGCATTCACGATGAGGTTTGCCATGATCTGGTCTATGTGCATGGGATCAACCTTGATCAGCCACAGATCTTTTCCCGTGTGCATATTCAACTCTATATCTTCCCCTATCATATGCTCCATCATCTCCTTCATATGTACCACAACCCTGTTCAGGTCGAGGATAAGCGGCTTGGAAGGCTGCTTTCTGCTGAAGGCCAGGAGCTGCCTGATCATCTTCGACGCTTTGAACACGACCTCGATTATCTTATCCGCCTTTGGAGCTACCTCTTCGTCACCTTGATGGTTCAGTTTGAGAAGCTCCGCGAATCCCGCAATGGCCCCGAGGTAATTGTTGATATCGTGGGCAATCCCCCCCGCGAGCCTTCCCACCGCCTCGAGTTTCTGTGCCTGTTGAAGCTGATTCTCGAGCTCCATCTCTTTCGTCACATCGTATTTCACCCCCACGAATCCGATCCCTTTCCCTTCCTGGTTCCGCACCATCGAAATGGCACCGTCCTCGTAGTAGAGGGACCCGTCCTTCTTCCTGTTCACGATTTTTCCCCGCCACACCTCCCCGGAGGTTATGGTACGCCACATCTCCTCGTAAAATTTCTCATTGTGAAATCCGCTCTTGAGAATCCGGGGATTCTTCCCAAGAACCTCCTCTCTCGAATATCCTGTAACTGTCTCAAATGCGGGGTTCACATACTCGATGGTACCTTCCTTATCAGTAAGAATGATCGTCTCTGAGGCCTGGTCAATCACCGTGGCAAGGCGGGAGCGCTCCTCCTCCGATTTTTTCCGCATTATGATCCCTGATACCGTATCAGCAAGCCTCGAGATGAATTCAACTTCTGATTCCGTCTGGATGTGCCCCGCTTTTATGTAAAGGTTCATCGTACCCAGCAATTCGTCTCCCCTCATCAAAGGAATAGAGTAGTGTCCATGAGGATCCATTCCCTCGTAGGTGATTTCATGAGCCCCATCAAGATCCTGTGTGAAGAGGATCTTTCGTTCTGATGCCGCCCTGCCACAAAGGCACTTCCCGAATGGAAGGCTCCCGCACTTTTCAATCTGGCCCGTGGATAATCCCACACAGGCAGCGAGATGAAGTAGTTCCTCACCCTCACCGGCTAAGTGGATCGTCCCTTTCCCCAAAAACTCGAACCATGGGAGTGAAACCACCAAGGTGATAATTTCCCCTAGCTGTTCATTCAGGTGAGCCGGTTTCAAGGATATTTGGAGAATCTCCTTCATGGCGCTCTGGAGGCTGAATTGCTTGAACTCCTCCATTTCCCGGTTTTTCCTCTCCGAAATATCCCGCGCGATCACCTGGACAGTATCCTTCCCATTTCCCGCGAAACGGGCTGCCCCTACCTCCACATCTACGGCTGTTCCATCTGCCCTGACATACTGCTCCTCGATGAAGCCAACCTCATCCTCTCCACTTAGCAATGCTCCTATTCTTTTCTCTACCACTTCCCGGGAAGAGGGATGAACAAAATCAACCATTGTTTTCCCCACAATTTGCTCTTCAGATTCCACTCCAAGGAGCGCTATCGCTGCACGGTTCGCGTACTTAATTTGGCCATCCTGGTGCACGAAGATAGCATCGGGAGAGAGGTGAAAGAGTGACCTGTATCTGAGTTCAGACCCGACCATCTCTCCCTCCGCCTCCGAGAGTTTCCGTGTTACGAGAAATACGATTCCTCCCAAGAGAAGTGAGAGAACAAGGAGGAGGAGGGTAATCTTTTCGAAGAGAGCCCTCAGATAGTGTACATCCTTCGTTATATCGAAATAAGCCTCCACTATCCCCACCACTTTTCCCCCAGTGATAACAGGAACGTAGGTCTCCATAAGGTCTCTTTCCGCGATCTGTGACTCGAGAGTGGCTCTCTGTCTTTTTACCACACGGGAAAGGGGCGTTCCCTTATGGAGCACCTGCTGCAGATAGGGGTGAGGATAATCATTTTCAAGATCTTTTGGTTCCGTCGAATAGACAATCTTCCCAGAGGAATTAAAATATTTGACTTTTTCCAGCTTAAATTCCTTCTTGATAGATTCAGCGTTCCTCATAAATTTTTCGGAAACACGACCATTGGGTAGTTTCTCAATTCCCTGAAAATATTCCCTTATTACATGATGCACATCCTGGTTTAGATTCATTTTTACATTGCGGTAATAATGTTTCGTGACAATAGGATAAACGAGGAGGGTGTTTACAAGAAAAAAGGTCACAATGATCCCTGCTCCAGAAACCAGGGCAAAAGAAGAAAGACGGTATTTTTCCCATAGCTTACCCACTGTGATTTATATCGGCATAAATAACTAATAATATAAGGAATAAAATATTAAATAATTACCCCTGAAGGAAAATATTTTCTTGACATTCTGATATATTTGGGAATATAATCCCAAATATGAGTAGATCGAAAGAAATATTAACCCGTGGAATTCTTTTTTCGGTGAGAAAAATACTCTCCCCTCTCGTACGGATCCTTCTTCGAAATGGAATTCCTTACGGATCCTTCGCCGACCTCGCAAAAGGCGTCTACGTCGACGTAGCGTCACGGGAATTTGGAATTCCAGGGAGGAAACAGTCCACATCGAGAATCTCTGTGCTTACAGGCCTTTCGAGAAAAGAGGTTACCCGGATTCTCACCCTTCCTTCCCCCGATGAGGGGAATGCACGTGAAACATACAACCGCGCCGCCCGGGTAATAAGTGGATGGATCAGAGACAGGCGGTTTTCAGATGGAAAGGGAAACCCTCATATACTGCCCGTAGAAGGGGAAAAAAACTCTTTCAAGGAACTTGTGAAAGCCTTCAGCGGAGATGTCCCGGCGAG
>CAZPLX010000130.1:0-4928 GCA_964587345.1 uncultured bacterium | reverse complement strand
GGAAAGGACAGGACTTACAATCTTGGAGCGCTCCGGCGAGTTGAAGATCAGCAAGGGCTAGCTCGCCGCCATGGAAAGGGGAAATTTTACTGCCCTCCCCGATCCTGTATTTTCACGAGGTTTTATCCGGACCTACTGCCGCTTCCTTGGAGTGGACGAGGGCACTATCCTCAGCGCATACAATGAAACACTGGATCATGTGGAAAATGCCCGATTGAAATCCCTCACTACAATTCCATCGGTGGACAGTAAAGTTTCTCCTCTGGGAAGAGTTGTTCTCATCACCTCGGGGGTCTTCGCACTTCTTGTTCTTCTTGTTTCGGTAATGCATTTCCAGGTAAAGAGGGAAAAAGCCAAGTTTGTGGAAAAGGAGAAGCTCGAGTCCTCTCTTCCCGTAATGCCTGAGAGTGGGAAAGATACGATGGCCCCAAAAGAAAAGGGAAGTTCCGTCCCGGGAGTAGTACAGGGGAAACTGCGTGAACATCTCCCTGTTACGACGGAAAAGAAACCGGAACAGAAGTCCGGGTTGGAACTTACCATTGTGGCAAAAGAACTGACGTGGCTCTATATCGTGCCTGACAGGGGACAACCAGTGGATGTAACCCTCTATCCTGGGGATGAACTCTCAATACAGGGTAAGGAGAGAGTTCGCTTGAAAGTAGGAAACGCGGGAGGGATCGATGTCTCCCTGAACGGGAAAAAGCTTAAATCCTTTGGAAGTTCCGGGCAAGTTGTGGAGAAAACGTTGACTCTCGCGGGTGGTGAATAAAGATGATGATTGTCAGGTGCCGGAAATGCGGAAATGTGATGGAAAAGGCGAAAGTTGACTACGACCATGTTCACTGGAAGTGCGGTTGCGGGTATATCTCTAAAACCCGGCACACCACGGCTACAACCAGGGTCAACCCCTACGAAAACCCTGTCAGGTACCCACTTCGCGTTGATGAAGGGGGAAAACTCTCCCTTCATTCAGGTGAGGAGTGGGAAGTTGAACTCCTGTCGATCGAGGAGATTAGCCGCCTTGCGTCGTCAACTGAAAAGATCGAAAATATTTTGGACGACATGTGTCGCTCCATCAGCCAGAGGCTCAATGTTGATGTATGCTCGATCTACATTTACAAGGATGATCTCCTCGTACTCAGTGCCACCCACGGTCTTTCCCGGAGATCCGTGGGGAAGGTTTCCCTCCCCATCGGAGAGGGAATTACAGGTCATGCGGCTGCGGGAATTAAACCTGTGGTGGTTGCAAACGCCGCAGCCGATGACAGATATAAATACTTTGAAATTACGGAGGAGGAGAAATATAAGGGCATGATTTCCTGTCCCATCAGAGATGGAGAGAGGTTGCTCGGAGTCCTGAACGTTCAGACTGTGAAGATGAAAATCTTTACCCTCTTCGAAAAGAAGTATATACAGATTGTTGCTAATCTCATCAAGAACTGCTTGAAAATAAGGGAAAAAAACTAACGGTACCCCTTCTGGGGAAGGTGTGTAATGATTCTCAGGGAGCAGTATGAAAAACTGAGCGTTCTTGTGAACCGGCAGGATGACGACAGTGTGGGGGCGCTCCTTTCAACTCTTCACTCCTCCGACATTGCAGATTTTATCGAGGTCCTCGAGGAAGAGGAAAAAAAATATGTCTTCCGTCTCCTTGATGCCAGAATTGCCTCGGACGTTATAGCGGAACTCAATGTAAGTGCGAAGGAGGAAATTCTCTAGGACATCGAGTCTAGCAGGCTTACTGCAATCGTGGATGAGATGGATTGAGATGACGCGGTGGAGATTTTCGATGATCTCAACCCGTCACAGCAGGAAGCTGTCCTCGCGGGGATAGATGAGGAAGACAGTGCCGAGATGAGAGAACTCCTCAAATATGAGGAGGATACGGCCGGTCGCATCATGTCCCTCGAATACATCTACGTGTATGAATTTCAAAGCGTACAGGAAGCGATCAACATCCTCCGTGCAAGGAGGGAGGAAATAGAGCACATTCATGTTATGTACGCGGTGGACAAACAGTTCCGGCTGAAGGGCATGGTGAAAATAGTAGAACTGCTCCTCGCAAACCCACGGCAAAAGATCTACGATGTAGTGGAACCTTTCCCTGTGACTATTCATCCAGAAACTGACCAGGAAGTGGTCGCCAGAATATTTAAAAAGTACGATGCCCCCTCCCTTCCCGTGGTAGACAAGGAGGGGAAACTTCTGGGAAGAATTACTTTCGATGACGTTATGGATGTTATCGACGAAGAGGCGACTGAAGATTTCATGAGACTTGCCAACATCGACGTGGGAGAAAGGGTATTCGCTGGCCCCCTCCAATCTGCGAGGAGGAGGCTTCCCTGGTTGATGATGAACCTGGGGACAGCAGTACTTGCCGCGTGGGTTGTGGGCCTTTTTGAGAACACCATAGGTCAATTTGCAGTACTCGCAGTATTCATGCCTGTAGTAGCGGGGATGGGGGGGAACGCGGGGACCCAAACTCTCACCATTGTAGTTCGGGGGATCGCGCTGGGTGACCTTGATTATGGGGGGGCAAAAAAAGTTTTATGGAAAGAGGTGGTTGTGGGGATCATGAACGGGGCGATCAACGGTACCCTCATGGCCTTAATCGCCTATATCTGGAAAGGAATTCCCCTCGTGGGGCTTGCGATATTTTGTGCCATGGTAATCAATCTCTTCGTTGCGGCTTTTTTCGGGACAATTGTTCCTCTTTTCCTGCGCTACATAAAGGTGGATCCAGCACTCGCATCTGGTGTGATCGTCACTACCGCCACTGATTGTTTCGGGTTTCTATCCTTTCTGGGAATTGCGAAGATCCTACTCGAGAGGTTTGTAGGGTAACCATTTATGAAGGGAAAATCCTCCAGGGAGGAAGGGATTAAGGTAAGGGAGTTCCCCTTCCGCGAGTCTGATGTATTCATCGATATTTTTTCGAGAAGAGGTACTTTACGCTGCCTTGCGAGAGGTTTAAAGAGGAGCAGAAAAAGATTTCCCGGTTCGGTCAGGAAATTCTGCATCTATTCATTTCGCGTTTCGAAAGGGAAGGGGGACCTCCATACGCTGCTTGGTGCCTCCTACATTGACGGGTTTGAAGAGATCGGGGAGGATTTGAGACGTTATTGCTGTGGGGACTACATCATAGAAATTCTTTCTCGATTTTATCTTGAAGACATGGATTCTTCCTATATTTTTGACTCCCTCACGCAATTTCTTCGAGTACTGGCAAGGGGAGGAGATCTCTACTCCTCAGTGAAATGGATGGAGATCCGTATCCTCAATGATTCCGGTTTTTTTCCTGATTTTGGAAGATGCAGCAGCTGTTCAGAACTATTTTCCCCCAAAGATATAGCCTATTTTCACGATCGCTACGCATCGATTATCTGTATAAAATGCAAAAAACCTAGTAATTACAGTATATTACATGATTCAGTCCGTGTATCTTTACGGTCGGCCCTTGATCTTGAGTGTGGAGATTTTTCCCTGGATATATCCTCCGGGAGGAGGCTTTTCGACAGGGTGGTGACGGGAACGGTGATCTCGAGGCTCGGGTTCGTCCCAAAATCTCTCGGAAAAATGGTGTGTAAGGGAGTGATAATTGTCGAAAATTCCTGTAATTTCATATATTTCTTGACATGTTACCTCAATAATGATATTTTCTGGGTGCTCCGGGATATGGTCCTCAAAAAACGGTGTGGAGGTAGGTCGTGACCTTTCAAGAATTAGTCATCGCCCTCCAGGTATTCTGGGCGGAAAAGGGCTGTGTGATACAGCAACCTTATGATATCGAGGTGGGGGCAGGGACCTTTAACCCCGCGACTTTCTTACGGGTTCTTGGTCCTGAACCCTGGAATGTGGCTTATGTGGAGCCATCGAGGAGGCCCACTGACGGGAGATACGGGGAAAATCCAAACAGGCTTCAGCACTACTACCAGTTTCAGGTTATCATGAAGCCTTCTCCTTACAATATCCTCGATCTCTACCTTGAAAGCCTCTCTTCTTTCGGAATTGATCCGAAGAAGCACGATATCCGCTTTGTTGAGGATGACTGGGAGTCCCCCACTCTGGGCGCATGGGGGCTTGGATGGGAAGTGTGGCTCGATGGGATGGAAATTACACAGCTTACCTATTTTCAGCAGGCAGGAGGGGTGGACTTGAAGCCCGTGTCTTTCGAGATCACTTATGGAATCGAGAGAATAGCCATGTATCTCCAGGAAGTCGACAGCGTATTCGACCTGAAATGGGTTGGAGATATTACTTATGGGGATATCCATCACAGGGGAGAAGTGGAATTTTCTACTTACAATTTTGAGGATGCGGACATTTCTATGCATTTTGCGCTTTTTGACATGTACGAAAAAGAGTGCAATGCGCTCATAGGAAAAAAACTGGTCCTTCCCGCCTACGATTACTGTCTGAAATGCTCCCACACCTTCAACATGCTCGATGCGCGGGGTGCGATTTCGGTGACGGAAAGGACGTCCTACATAGGGAGGGTCAGGAATCTCGCGAGAATGTGCGCAGAAGGGTATCTGAACATGAGAGATGAACTGGGGTACCCACTCTTAAAAAAATCGTTTACGTAACTGGAAACTGGGACATGGGAACTGGAAACCCAATGCGGGAAACCAAATATGGGTACCGTGTTAATTTCTAATTCCTGATTCCTGATTCCTGGTTCCTGGTTCCTAAGTAAACCGGGGATGGAACTATATGGCTGTTCAAAGTTCAATGTTCCGAGTTCAAAGGAAAAACACGATCTGTTTCTTTGAACTTTGATCTTTGAACTGGGAACTGGTTTGTTCCGGGAACTGGTACATAGTGACTTGATTAAAGGGAGAGAATTGTATGTCAAGAGATCTGCTGATTGAGGTAGGGTGCGAAGAAATTCCCGCGGGATTCGTGGGGCCTGCCCTTGAAGGAGGGGA
>CAZPLX010000129.1:0-4959 GCA_964587345.1 uncultured bacterium | reverse complement strand
GTGTGGCGGGGAAAGATGACTATTTCTCTCTCATGAAAAGCTTCCATCGGGAAATATTAAAACGCATTGATCTGAAACACAACTGCCTCGATGCGAATAACCAGGAAATGGTCCGTAGAAAAGCGGAGAGCGAGATCGATCTCCTCCTGCCGGGCTTCGGTTTCAAGATGGATGAAGTCAGTTCTGTGAAGGAAGTGCTCCTCGAAGAGATTTTTGGGTTAGGCCCCCTTCGAGAACTCCTTGATGACGAGACAATTTCAGAGATTATGGCCAACGGATACAATCAATTATTCGTAGAGAGGGAGGGAAGGATCGTAAGGGAAGGGAGAAGGTTTATCTCCAACAGAACTCTTTCTTCCATCATCGAGAGAATTGTGGGTGGGATCAGTCGTAGAATCGACGAATCGTCACCATACGTTGACGCCCGATTGAGGGACGGGTCCCGAGTACACGCCATAATTCCTCCCTTATCCCTCATCGGCCCCTGCATTACAATCAGGAAATTTACGAAAAAACCTTACTCCGTGTCAGACCTTGTAAAAAGGGAAACAATTACAGAAGAATGCGCCTCCTACCTCGAAATGGTAGTCAAAGAACGGGGGAACATTATTGTAGCTGGAGGGACGGGTACGGGGAAGACAACATTTTTAAATCTTTTATCCTCCTTCATTCCTGACCGTGAGCGTATCATCACTATAGAAGATTCGGGAGAGCTGAAAATCATGAAACCTCATGTCGTCACACTTGAATCACGTCCCCCAAATGTAGAAGGAAAAGGGGAGGTTACAATCCGGGACCTCGTGAGGAACTCCCTGAGGATGCGACCTGACAGGATTATCGTGGGAGAGTGCCGGGGAGGAGAAGCAATCGACATGCTTCAGGCGATGAACACGGGGCACGACGGTTCTATGACGACAGCCCATGCTAACTCTCCCCGGGATCTCCTCTCACGTCTGGAGACAATGGTTCTCTTTTCGGGCCTGGAACTCCCCTTGAAAGCCATCAGAGAACAAATCGCCTCCGCAGTAGACATAATCGTCTTTCTATTCCGGGATAGAGATGGGAAAAGGAAGGTAACCTGTGTTTCCGAAATCACCGGTATTTCAGACATGACCATCCTATCCCAGGAGATCTTTCTGCTTCAGCCAAAGATGGGCCCCCTTGCCCGTACATCGATAGTTTCAAAATTCAGGAGATAGCTTATGGAATTAATCCTTTTCTTCATCTTCGGCCTTTCTCTCTTTTGTCTTTCCCGGTTGTCCCTTGATATGGCTGAAGGTCCTGCAAAAAAATGGTTTCAGGGGAGGAAGGAAAATGTGAGGAAAAGGTTGGAATACGACTTCCTTCCTTTCACGGTATGGACCTTCTCACTTCTCCTCTCCCCCCCTCTCCTCGTAGTACTACTGCTTCTTCTTGTGGGGATCTCTTTTTCAGCCGTTCTGGTAGTCACTATTGGTCTCACCCTCATCCTTCCTGCTGGGGGATATGCCCTCTACTCGAGAAAGAGGAAGAGACGGGCTATAGACCAGATTCCCCGCTTTCTGGATTTAACGGGTAGCTATCTCGCAGCAGGTTACAGTTTCCCCCAGGTTATCTCGAAGGTGAAGGAGAGGATTAAGGGGCCTCTTGGAGATGAACTAAAGGTCATCACCGGAAACATGGAGATCGGTCTTTCCCCTGGAGAAGCTATCCTCTCCCTTTACGAGCGAATACCCTGTGAGGAAACCATGATACTTACCCTCTCTTTCTCCACAATCCTCGAACGGGGAGGAGACATTGTGGGCATGACCAAAGAGGTGAGAAATGCCATCACCCTTAAGAGGAAAGGGGAGGAGAAAATGAGAACATTAACCGCCCAGGGAAGGCTCCAGGGGATTGCTCTTTCCCTTATTCCACCCCTTCTCTTTATCGCCATGAATTTCGTCATGCCAGGATACCTGGCTGCAATAACTGGAACCTTTACGGGAAAGGTGATCCTCATGATCGCTTTTTCCCTCCTTTTCTGCGGATGGGGGATGATTTTTTTCATCACCAGGAGAAAGGTGTAATACTCCTATGGGACCTCTCATTTTATTTTTCTCTCTTTTCACATCAGCCATAAGTGCTTTTCTCCTTTTCAAGGGAGGAGAAGAAAAAGGGAATGCCCCAGGGAGAAGCGCCAGACGGGAGCATATTGTCATTTCTCTCGGATTCGGAATCTCTCTCACACTTTTTTCTGGGAGGTGGTCTCCCTTATTCATTTGCCCTGCCCTTGTGTGTCTATCCTTATCCTTCATTTCAAGGATGAAGAAGAATATATTCATCTCCCAAATGGAGCGAGAAATCCCATTTCTCGCCCTTGCCCTTGGGCTCCTCGTGGAGGGAGGGTCCTCGGTCCACTCTGCCCTTGAAAATCTCATTTCCCTCTATCCAGATACCCCGTCACGCTATCTCCTCATAACACTTGGGAATGAACTTCGCATCGGAGGAGGCCGAGAACTTCCAGGAAAGGAATCCTTTTACGGATCAGAGAAAGGGGCCCTCCTCTTCGAAATACTCTCGTCATCCTCTCTTCTGGGGAGTGGCCCCTCGAAAAATCTCGCAAACCTGGCCCGCGAACTCATGTCGGAAAGAGCCTTAAAGGCTGAGGAGATAGCCTTAAAGGCTCCCGTGAAGCTTATGATCCCCTTATGCATCTTTCTCTTTCCTGCTCTATTCCTCCTTATCTTCTCTCCCCTTATATTAAGGATGGGGGAGATGATCCCATGAAAAAGGGAGAGGAAAACCCCGTTATCATATCCTGCGGAGGGGAAGCGGTTAAAGTAACGGGGAACTCCCTCATATCCCTCTCCTCCACCGATGAATCAGCACACGTATTCTTTGAAGATGAGGAAAAAGTATCAATCAGGGTTTTTCGTTTTGCCACACTCTTCCTGATCTTTGACCTGAGCAGGAAAATTGTGAGAGTAAAAGAGGGGGTCTCATTTTTTAAAGTTCATATCACTGGAAGACGGGCTACACTTGTTATCGGAGAAAGAGAGATTATTGTTTCCCGAGAAAAGAAAAAGATGAAAGGGGAAAATATTGAGGGAGGGAAAAAAGAGGGGGCACTTCTCTTATTTTCTCTTATTTTGGTAACAGGTGCCCTCATCTCTCTAAGACCTTTTTATCAGGGGGGAGTAAAACATGAGTCCACTGCTCACTCCTCCTATCCGATCGTCGATTCAGAGGATAGGGTCATTCCCGTATCTATCCTTTCCGTAAGGGATCTACTTGTGACACAAAGAGAATTTGGCTGTGATGAACTTACGACTATACTCCCCTCCCTCCATCTTCAGAGAAAACTCTCTGAAATACGGGGAGACAAAGTATTACACCGGAGGATATCCGCACTCATTGGAACAATCCACAATCATCTTAACCATATATCAGGAGATAATTGCCTATCACAATGATGTTCCTAATTCCCAGAATTAACTAGTTCAAAGTGGAGGTTTTGGATTTAGGATTTATTCTTCGGACTTATGACGTAGGACGTAGAACGTAGGATTGCCAGAAAATTGAAACCTCTTCAGATGGACGTTGCTCCCGTAACAACCCTTTCGTTGTTTAACTCACTATCTTCGATTATCCCCTGAGTATGCTTTGAAAGCTCACGTATGATTGTGCTGTTGATCGTGTGCCCCGGGCGAAGGGCTTCCACGGCGCCTTGGAAGGGAACCCCAAGGAGTGAAAAATCCCCTATGAGATCAAGAATTTTGTGGCGCACAAACTCATCACTGAAACGGAGTCCCTCCTCATTCATCACTTTGTAGCCATCCACTACTACCGCGTTTTCGAGAGAACCGCCGAGGGCGAGGCCAGAAGCCCAGAGACCTTCTATCTGCTCTTTCAAGACAAAAGTCCGGGCCGGGGCAATTTCCTGAATAAATAGTTCAGGGGTAACCGTGAGGGAGAGGTTTTGCACCCCAATCAGTGTATTCGGAAATTCAACAGTAACTGAGAGAAAAAAGGAGGAAGAGTGTTCGATTGAGATTGAAGAATTGTCCAGATTGATAGAATGGTTTCCTTCTGTTACTGTAAGTACATTCCTTTTGTCCCGCAGGACCTCCGTCCCCGCCTCCGCGATCTTTTCCGCGATGGGGAGAGCGCTGCCATCAAGAATAGGCATTTCCGGCCCATCTACCTTGATGATCGCGTTGTCCACCCCCATTCCGTAGATTGCTGAGAGAAAATGTTCAACTGTGCTCACCGTCTCTTCACTGCCGTTCCCCAGGACAGTGGCAAACATGGTATCAACCACATATTTGTAGTTCGCGGGAATCAGAGTCCCCGTGTCGAGACGGAGAATTCGAATGCCCGTTCCCGCTCCCGAAGGTTCGACCTGAGCGGTCACATTCCTGTTCGTATGGAGTCCCACTCCTGAGAACTCAATCGATTTTCTGAGGGTCCTCTGATTGCCCGATTTCACACATTCTACCCGCATATTGTAATGAGTAAGAGCAATCCCCGTGCCAATATCATTATTTTTATTGATCCTATAATACGAATATGTTTCAGTATGTTACAATAATTCTTTTTTCCTCTCCCCTCCCGTTTATTCCCTCCAGTTGCACTACTAAAACAGAGGTGTGGTACAAATACAACAGTTCCATAAAGAGACAGTTCCCAGTTCCCTATTTCTTAAACAGGTAGAGGATGAGAGAAATGACGATGGAAAGAATAATGCAGGTGGTGATAGGGAAGAAAAAAGAGAAGTTATCTTTTTTTACGTAGATGTCTCCTGGCAACTTCCCCAGATAGGGAATTTTCGGGAAGATTAAAAAGATCACTCCAAGCCCTACGAGGACAACACCAAAAATGATCAGTCCTTTCGCGATTCCATTAAAATCCATAAAATCCTTATTCAGAGTTCAGAGTTCAGAGTGTACTTAGTCCGAGAGCACTTGACAGTTGAGTCAAATCGTAAGGTAATCATTT
>CAZPLX010000128.1:0-4960 GCA_964587345.1 uncultured bacterium | reverse complement strand
TATAAACTAATTCGAGTTCAGAGTTCAGAATTCCGGGTTCAGAGAAAAATCTGGAAATGAAAATATTGAACTGTATTATTGGTAGTTTCGTGTTTAGAGTTTCGAGTTGACTGGGACCCGGGAACAATAAATATAGGAGTGTAAATTCGAAATACTAAGCACGAAACTCGAAACAAATTCGAAACTCAAAATACAAATGTTCAAAACAACCCCGAAAGTCTTCTCAGGTTTCGTTTTGAATTTTGGTGATTCGGATTGGTTTCGGATTTAGGATTTCGTGCTTCGAATTTGATCTCCGAGGGGTGGAAAACGTGGGGAGTATAAGGAAAAGTTTTTTTTACAGGAAGCTCTCTTCAACTAAGACCACCATATTTCTCCTCTTTCTTCTTTCTCTCCTCTATCTAATCGGAACCGTCTTTCCTCAAGAAGTGGAGGTAAAAGAGTATGTCGATGCGGGGGGAAGGTTTGTCTTCGCCGCACAGCATCTGGGGCTCCTCCACATTTTCAGAACACCACTCTTTTTCCTCACGGGAGCCCTTCTCTCTCTTAATGCCCTCTTCTGTACTCTGGAACGGGTCAGATCGCTTCTTAATAAAACCTCTTCCAGGGATGTGAAAAATATGGATGAAGAGGGAGAAACTTTAACTCAATCCATGGGCAAGGAGATGGAGGAAACATTAAAATCTCGGGGATACCGGTTGAAAAACCGAAAATCACACAGGGGAGGGTTATCCCTTACCTTTAAAAAAGGCTTCGATCTCTCCCTCCTCTCGATCCTCTATCACGGGGGGATTTTTATCGCAATTCTCGCCTTTTTCCACACTCACTATTACGCCTTCGAAAACACGTTGACCCTTTTCCCTGGAAAAAGCGTGGAAGTTTCCGTTCAGGGAGGGGAAAAAGCTCCTTTTTCCCTGAAATTGAACCGCTTCCGCACCCTTTACGTGGACAATCCGGAGTTCCATTTCCCCGGGAAAGGTTTGCAGCGGATATCCGCCATCCTCTCCCCCTCCGGAGTAAAAGGGTCCTTTTCAATGGGGAAGAAAAGAGTAGCCGTATCAGACTGGCTTAGCGATCTCTCTGTGATGGAAAAGGGACGAGAAGTCTTGAAAAAAGAGATTCAGGTAAATGACCCGCTTCGCTACAGGGGATTCACCTTCTACCAGATGGGATATATGCAGGAGATAACCATTGAATCTGGGGGAAAGGTTATGACTGTAGAGTCTGGCAGACCCTTTTCCCTGAGGAAGGGGGGCGAGAAGTTTATCCTCTCCTCCCTCCGCCACGGCGAAGTGCGAACAGTTGAGGGAAAAATACGCTCCCTCCCCCCCGGACTCTCACTATACAGAGCGGGGAAAACCGCTGAGGGGAGGTGGAAGAAAGAGGGGAAAGGTTTAGATATAAAAAGGGGAGAGCGAAAATTGATCGGAGGAAGAGGTGTAACCTTTCAAAGTTTCCGGGAAGCTTCCATTCTCTCCTACAGGATAGATCCCGCTGCGTCACTCCTCTCCACTATCTCCTATCCCATAGTCCTTTTTATTCTCCTCTGTCTCACCCTGTCCCGCAAAACGATCCGAGTGAGAATTGACGGGAAAGGAGAGGCGGAACTGTCGTGCGTGACTAAAGGGGCCTTCAGTTCAAAGGAAAAGGAAAAAAGAGAAATTGTGGAATTTTGTAGGAAAAAGGGGATTACCCTTCGATAATCCCTTCGATACTGATCTTGGAATCGAACTCGATACCGAGAAGATAATCTATCATTCCATCGGGCCGGTCGTACCATACGACCCTCCCAATAACCGTGAGAACCTCCTCCTCCCCACGGAGGATTTGCAATTCTATGTGATTTTTGTAGAGCATAAGATCGTTGTACATTACATGGATTCCCCCTGGCCTCACTGTAGGAGATATCAGAGAGGCGCCCGAGGGAGAGATATCCTTTACCTGCACCTTTTCACGGGGGGACCGGATCGACTCGTTCTTTCCTGATATGACCACCATGTAAGCCGAAACATCTGCCGCGAGGCGAGTTTCTCTTCTTCTTTCGTTTCCATATTCCATAACTTTCTAATTTACACTATCTTTCCTGCTTTCGTCGAGCCTTCGCAATCCCTCCATGAGCATCTGCATCTCATCCATGGCGACAGTCTGAACGTTCGTTTTCACTCCATGCTCGATGACGAAATCACCGTCAGTCCATCTAAGAAGGCCGTAAAACGCCTCTTCTCCCTGGTTTCCTCCATACACGCAATGCTTGATTCTTCCGTTTTCGAAAAATATTTTTGCCTTCTCATCTTTTCTGCTGAGGGAAACTACGGCGGTCTTGAGACCCAGATGGAGGGTCTGCACGATATCAGGAATTCCCAGGTTTTCCAGTGTACCCATTACACCCGGATTTCTCATGCCTGAAACTTCGAGTTTCCGTTTCTGGTCTCTCCGGATTATGTTGCTGATTCTCGCAACCAGCTCCGCTATCTCCACTGGCTTCACCAGGTAATCCTCCGCCCCGAGATGAAAAGCCTCTACTTTTAGGTCAACATCCCCCTTCGCAGAGAGAAAAATTACAGGAATCTCCTCAATCTCAGGGTCTCCCTTAAGTTCCTTTAAGAGCTCAATCCCGTCCATTTCGGGCATGAGAACATCGAGGATGGCAATATCGTAGGGCTCCTGCCTGATAAGTTCCACGGCGTCCATCCCCCTGTCAACGGCATCCACGTCGAAGCCTTCGTTGGTAAGTTTCAGTTTCATGAGGGTGAGAAAATCAGTTTCATCATCAACGAGAAGAATCCGCGGTTTCGTTGTAACTCCCCGGAAGAAGAACTTTTTCTCGACAACCTGGGTAAATATTTCCACCACTTCCGGGTCAAACTGGTTTCCTACGTTTTCGTGGAGCTCTCGAATCGCATCCTCTTTGTTGAAGGACTTTCTGTGAGGCCTGTTCCCGGTCATGGCGGTGAATGCGTCCACCACGGCGAGAATCCGACCCCCTATGGGAATCTCCCTCCCCTTGAGGCCAGAGGGGTAACCGTTCCCATCATACCTTTCATGGTGGTGCATTATTATTGGCTTTATTTTCCAGGGGAATTTTATCGTATCAAGGATCGTGACACCGTTTTCGCAATGCCCTTTTATCGTCCCGAACTCTGTGGGCGTAAGTGCCTTTTTCTCGTGAAATATCTCTTTTTTCACTCCGATTTTCCCGATGTCGTGAAGAAGGGAGGCGACCACAATTTCGTCGATCATCTCCTTAGAAAGGTTCATCTCTTCGGCAACGGCTTTTGCATATTCCATGGTAATATGGGAATTTCCCCCGAAAAATGGGTCATTGACCTCGAGAAGGCCCACGAGAATGTCGATCGTTTCAGTGAGACATTTCTTTAGATCATCGTCGGAAACAGGGAGGGCAAGAGGTTCCCTGTCTGCAACCGCTAGGTTTAAGAGGTCAGAAAGTTCCCCCTGGTCGATAATGTAATCAGAAATTCCAAAGCGGAGCACATCGTCGGAACTCTTAATTACGGAAAAATTATTCAAGACAATTACACAGGTATCGGGTGAGCTTTTGAGTATCCTCTTTTTCAGTTCCACCCCGGAGAGATCCTTGAGAGAAGATTCCGCGAGGACAAGATCCATCCGGGCATTCGCAATTATCTTCACAGCCTCCTTGGCGGAAGATGCGAGAGATGCGTGAAAACCCGCTTCCTCGGCAATGGCAGCAAGGGAATCCCGAACAAATCCCTCTCCGTTAACAACGAGGACTTTTTTCGTTCCTTTTCTCCCCATCAGGCACCCTCTCTTTAACCCAGTTCAGGGCATCTTCCCTGCTCGCTACCTTTCCCCCCATCGTGTCACACTTCAACTGACGAAAGAGAGTCTTTCTTAACTCCCCCTCAAGATGGGAAAAAAGGGGGAAAATCTCCCGGGGAGACCAAGGATAAATGCCCCTTTTTACAAGGTTCCCGCACTTAGCATAATATGTTAATGCCTCTTTTACCATATTTCTTTTCCCCCTGAAAAGTCCCAGCCCTTCGGAAAGAAGGAGAATGTGGGGAGTATAAGGTCCCATGGCAAGAAAAGCCCCCCCTTTTATGGGGCAAGGACTTTCTCCGGGGAAAAAGCCCTCTTCCCAGGCTTCCCTGACCCTCGTGGAGAACATTTTTTCCCTCCTCGAGAGGGAAAAGGAGGAAAAAAGGCGTGAAGGAAGTTCCCTGGGAATGATATGCCCCGTAAAAAAGATGGAGATCAATATGATAATGTCGAGATACCTGCTCTTATATGAAACCGGTGCGAGGATATCCTCCATGTAAGGGGCGTAATGGTCTCCCTTTGACGCTTCCAGAACTCCCTTTACCCTCTCCCTTGCCCCCGATTCATCTTCATTCCCCCCGACGAAGGAAAAGAGGAGTCTGTAAAAAGAATCGATAAAAGGGATTGAGGGAAAAGATGGACCTCCCATCGTCGCGAAAACCTCCTCTCTCACCCTCTCCCCGGGCAACTTCTCTACCAGATCCCTGTGCAGGTCCGGTATCCGTCCTGTCTCATCCTCGATGGAAAAGGAAAGTTCTGAGGCAAAACGGAAGATCCGGAAAAGGCGCACCGGGTCAAGAATGAGGTTTTCTTCAGATATCGCCCTGATGACCCCTTCCTGAAGATCTGCCATCCCTCCAGAGGGATCAATAACACTCTCTTTTTGAAATCCATTGGTTACAAAATAGTTGAGAGGATAGGCCATGGCGTTGATCGTCATGTCCCTTCGTAACAGATCATCCTCGATGTCATCTCCTTTGAAGGGGGAAAAATCGAATATGCCGGGACTGTTCACCACTCTGTAATTGCTGAACCGTTTCCCTGTTGTAATTAATGACCCCCCTGTCACCCTGGAAAAGGCTACGGAGATATCTCTCACGTGGGAGGAACAGGCAAGGTCGAAATCTGTGGCCTCTTTTTTGAGAAGGATGTCCCTGAT
>CAZPLX010000127.1:0-4981 GCA_964587345.1 uncultured bacterium | reverse complement strand
GGCTTGATATATCGGAGAAGAGGCTTCCTCAAGATGGGAGAATCAGGGTCCGGTTGGGAGGGAGAGATGTTGATATCCGCGTTTCAACCGTCCCCACCTCTTTTGGAGAGAGAGTAGTATTGAGAATCCTTGACCGTACAAGTCTGCAACTCGGGCGGGAAAAACTCGGCATGTCGATCGAGCAGTTGAATACTTTCGAAAAGTACCTGAAAAACACTACGGGCATTATTCTCGTCACAGGGCCTACCGGGAGCGGGAAGACAACTACCCTTTACGCGGCCCTACGAAGTCTCGATTCTTCAAGCAAGAATATCATTACCATAGAGGATCCTATCGAGTACCAGGTTCGAGGAATAGGGCAGATCCAGGTGAACCCCAAGATCCAGCTGACCTTCGCAAACGGCCTTCGTTCCATCCTGAGGCAGGATCCCGACATTATCCTGGTAGGTGAGATCAGGGATTCAGAAACCGCGGAAATATCTATACAGGCTTCACTGACGGGACATCTCGTCCTCTCGACCCTTCACACGAACGACTCTCCTGGAGCCATCACGAGGCTACTCGACATGGGCATAGAACCCTTTCTCATCTCTTCCTCCCTCGAGTACGTCGTCGCTCAACGCCTGGTGAGGCAGCTCTGCCCCTCCTGCAGGGAACAATATGTCCCCTCGGAGGGAGAGCGATCAATCCTGGGAGGAATCGAGGAAGGAAGGAATCTCTACAGGGCAAAAGGGTGCGGGGGCTGTTTTCACACGGGGTATGCGGGAAGAACGGGGATTTTCGAAGTAATGGTGGTCACTGATACGATCAAGCAGCTCATAAACGAAAAGGGCGATGGGGAAACGATCAAAAAAGCCGCACTGAAAGAAGGTATGGCACCCTTGAGAAACCACGGTTTACTGAAAGTCCTTTCAGGCGAGACGAGTTTGGAAGAGGTGTTGAGGGTAACAGCCGCACAGGGGAAAGAAGGATAAGTCGATGCCCCTTTTCGCGTACAGAGCCCTTGATTCCGGAGGAAGCGAGGAACGTGGTCAGATTGAGGCGGACACAGCTATCTCCGCTCGCACCCTCCTCCTCGACAGGGGAATTTACCCCATCGACATCAAAGAGAAGGTCATCGAGGAAAAAGAGGGGCGGTCGAAACTCTTTCAGAGAAATCTGCCCACGAAGAAACAGATCACCCTCCTGACCCGGCAGATCGCAACTCTCCTCGGGTCGAGTGTTCCTCTCGCCGCATCCCTCCAGTCAGTGGCCGAGCAGGCGGACGACGGGAAAATCAAAGGTCTTCTCCACACACTTCTGGAACACATTAAAGAGGGCCGCACCTTCGCCGAATCACTTGGCGATTTTCCCTCTCTTTTCCCTGAAATGTACGTGAATATCGTCCACTCTGGCGAAGAAAGCGGGGCGCTCTCCGCGGCCATTGAAAGTCTGGCGGACCACCTTGAAGAGGAAGAAAAACTGATGGGGAAGGTAAAAAATTCCCTCACATACCCTCTTTTAATGAGCCTCATGGCCACGATGGTAGTTATATTCCTCATGACCTTCATCGTTCCGAAAATCACCTCTATTTTTGACAGTCTTGGACATGCCCTGCCCCTTTCCACGAGAATACTAATCGGTTTTTCCTGGTTTCTCGGCCACTTTTGGTACCTTATACTCGCACTTTTCGGCATTATATATTTCCTCTTCAGGAAATACACGCACACCCCTGAGGGGTTGATGAAGGTGGATACCGCCAAGTTGAGAATCCCTCTTTTCGGGAAACTCCACTACCTGGTTTCCATGAACCGCCTCGCAAGCACTCTCTCCACTCTTCTCGCATCCGGTCTCACAATTGAACAGGCCTTGAACATCGGCGCGGGGACTTCTGGAAATGTGCACATTAGAGGAAAAGTCAAGAATATCAGGGATCTCGTGGTGGAAGGAGCATCTCTTGCGTCGTCTCTTAAGCAGGAAAAGATCTTCCCCTCCACCCTGACTCAGATGGTAGGAGTTGGAGAAGAATCGGGAAACCTGAGCTTTATGCTAAAAAAGGCAGCATCCTCTTTGGAGCGGGACTACGAAAACCTCCTCGAGAGATTCCTCTCCCTCATAGAGCCTGTGATAATTCTTCTCATGGGGGGGGTGGTGGCATTCATCGTCATTTCGGTAATGCTTCCTTTGCTGAATTTAAGCCAGATTATAAAATAAGGTGGGTGGAACATGGACAGGATAAAGAGAACAGAAGGTTTCACACTTATCGAGATAATGGTGGTCATCATCATCCTCGGTCTACTGGCCGGGCTCGTAATTCCCAAGCTCATAGGCCATACAGAAGAGGCCAAGAAAACCACTGTAAAACTCCAGATCCGGAATCTCGAACAGGCGCTCAAACTCTACAAATTGGATAACGGTTTCTACCCCTCCACGGAACAGGGACTCCAGGCTCTCGTTTCAAAACCTGAAATCGGCAGGATTCCGAAAAATTTCAGGAAAGAGGGGTACATCGACAGAGTTCCGAAAGACCCCTGGCAAACCGAGTATGTGTTCATATCACCGGGAGAACATGGCGATTACGACATCCTGTCGTATGGGGCGGATGGGGTTCCCGGAGGGGAAGATGAAGATGGGGATATTACCTCCTGGGGTGAATAGGGAGCGAAAGGGATTCACTCTGATAGAGCTCTCTGTCGTCCTTTTTATCCTCTCTCTGGTGATGCTCACTGTTCTTCCTAAGATTTCCCGCCTGGCGGGGGAAAGTTCGGGTGATGCCCTGAGGAAAATCGCTCTGAACATCGAAACAACATTGGAAGGAGCGGTTTTCGAGTCTGCAACGGGCGAAATCATTATCGACATTCCCGGAGGCTCCATCAAAGACATGAGAGGGGAAGGCAAAGATGAGGCTCGTATCTGGTCAACGTCTCTTCCCTCCCATCTTACGATTCTTTCGGTTCTCACAAATTTCGGGAAAGCATACCGGAACGAGAAAGTGCGGATTCCCTATGCGTCCACGGGGTACATGCCCCGCACCTCCATCTACCTGAAGGAAAAAGAGGAAGACAAATCCTACACTGTTCAAATCAATCCATTTACGGGGAAGGTATCTATCCTTGAGGGAATCGTCACCGAAAAAAGCTGAGGGGTTTTCCCTCCTTGAGGTCCTCGTGGCCCTCACCATCATTTCCCTTACGCTTTTCCTCACTTTTCAGATCAATTCAGGGACCATAGAGACCGAACAGACCGTACGAACCCGCCTTCAGGCCCTCTTCGAAGGAGAAACACTCCTTCAATCTGTTCTGCAGAGATTCCCCGAGAAGGGGGAGAAAAAGGGGAAGGGAGAAAGCGAGGCATTCCCCTATACATACGTCCTGAAAGTGAAGGAAACCCCTCATCCAGATGCTTTGGAGGTGGGTCTCACCATATCATGGAGAGAGGGAAAAGATACCCGGACGCTCAATCTCACAGGAATCGCATCGAAATGACACGGCAGAGGAAGGATAGAGGTTTTACTCTTGTGGAGATACTCGTTGCATTGTCAATCACGTCGCTCATCTCCCTGATTCTCCTCATCGCATTTTCTGGGATCACCCGATCAGGAAAGGCCCTGAAAAGTTATTCGGAGAGATACCGGCAGTCGGTCATGGCAATGGAACAGATTCTCCGGGATTTCACAGGAATCCTCTACTCCACTGATGCCCCTTTCACACACTTTTCTCTTACAGAAAGGAACCTCGGAGGGGAAGAGGCGTCGGAAATTTCTTTCTCCACCTTTTCCCTACAGTTCACGAAAATCCTCCCCGGAGGAACTGATATCATCGCCGTTCACTACAAGCCAGTCCTCTCCGATGATGGGGAAACCCTCACAGTTTCGAGAGTGGTGAAGATCAATCCACAGGTAGACTCTTTCAAAGAGACTCTTGAAGACGATATCCTCAGGGGAATTTCATCCTTCACTATTGAAGCATCACCCCTCGATTCAAAAGCCAAGGAGCGGGAATGGGATTCAGACGCGCGAAAAGCCGTTCCAGGCAAGATTGCGGTTACCCTCGCATATCCAGACGGGTACACTCTTACGAGGACCTTTTATCTCCCTGTTGGCACAGCGTCAAAAGACTATCTTCGCTCTGGGAGAAGAAAAAAATGAAGAAGAGAAGGGATTTCCCCGTCGAAGATGAGAGAGGAATCGCAATCGTCCTCTCTCTCCTCATCCTTGGACTCGTTACCGCGATGATCATGGCGATGGCCACACAGTCGTCCAGGGACGGATCTCTCTCCCTCGTCTCAGAGAACAAGGGAAAATCGTTTTTTATCGCGGAGGGGGGAGTTAAGGCTGCGGTCATCGCCCTGAAGGAAGACGGGGGAATGAACGGGTACGACACCCTGGACGAGATCTGGTCCCGCCCAGCCCCGCCTATAACCCTGGGAGAGGGAGATGTGACCGTTTTGGTAGTCGACGAGGAGAGAAAAATTAATATCAACACACTTATTATGCCAAACGGAATTTCGGACAACACGAAAATGGTGGCAATATTCAACGCCCTTCTTGAAAAACTAAGTATTGACACGGCGATAACAGAGGGAATCCTCGATTGGCTTGACGGTGACGACACTCCCAGGCCCGAAGGAGCAGAGTCGGATAGTTACCGGGCTCTCTCTCCCCCCTATCGTTCAAAGAATGATCTTTTCGATTCTCCCTATGAACTGAAGCTCGTGAAAGGGGTTGATGAGAAGACCTTTCTAAAACTCCTCCCCTACGTGACCACCACGGGAAGCGGGAGGATCAATATCAATACTGCCCCGGAGGCTATTCTGGCCAGCCTTGCAAGAGGGGAATCTCCTGAATATCAGGATCTCTTAACGGACCAGGGGGTGGAAGATATTATCCGCTATCGAAAAGATACACCCTTTGAGAAAGCAGAGGACATCACGAAAGTCTCCGCCTCTCTGGAAGAACTGTACAGAAAGTCGAGGATCAGGGATATCATTACCAGTAAGAGCA
>CAZPLX010000126.1:0-5029 GCA_964587345.1 uncultured bacterium | reverse complement strand
GTTTTAGATAGTGCCGAAAGGGGTACTTTTTCCTTCACTTCGACGTTCAAAAGGACCTGGGGATAGGATTCCATCACCTTCTTTATTTCCGATAGGGGCTTACCCGTTTCGACCATCACCTTGAGAAGCTGGAGGGCCGCAAGGATGCCGTCCCCCGTGGTTGAATGGTCGAGGAAGAGAATATGTCCAGACTGTTCCCCTCCGAGGTTGTACCCCCCTTTTCTCATCTCTTCGAGAACGTACCTGTCTCCCACCTCGGTTCTTTTCACCTTAATACCCGCATTATTCATAGCGATTTCAAAGCCTATATTGCTCATCATGGTAACTATCACACTTTTTTTTCGGAGCCGCTTTTCCTTGAGCATGTCAAGGGCGCACACAGCCATTATCTGGTCGCCATTCAGTTCATTTCCCTTCTCATCGACAACTATTAGCCTGTCCCCGTCTCCGTCAAGGGCAATTCCGATCTGCGCTTTATGGGCTTTTACCTCTTTGGCGATGTTTTCCGGAAAGAGGGCCCCGCATTCACGGTTGATGTTGAGGCCGTCCGGTTCGACTCCCATGGGAATGACCTCAGCACCAAGCTCCTGGAACACAGAAATGGCTGATTTATATCCTGCCCCGTTTGCACAGTCCACAACCATTTTCATCCCGTCAAGGGTCTTTCCCTTGGGAAAGGTGTTTTTCAGGTAGACCACATATCTTCCCGTAGCGTCGTCTAACCTGTAGGCTTTCCCAATGCGGTCGGGTCCCGGCCTGTATTCATCGAGTACGGGAGACCTCATGAGTTCTTCAAGCCTCGCTTCCGATGAATCGGGAAGTTTGAACCCGTTTCCCCCAAAAACTTTTATCCCGTTATCGAAAAAGGGGTTATGGGATGCGGATATGACTATTCCCGCATCTGCTCTCATTCCGACAGTGATAAAGGCAATTCCTGGGGTCGTTAAAGGTCCTACGAGGAGAACGTCCCCCCCCATAGATATGATCCCGGCTGAAATAGCTGTCTCGAACATGTATCCTGAGAGTCGTGTGTCTTTTCCCACAACGATTTTGTGCCTTCCAGAGCCGTTTTTGAAAAAGTAGGCTACTGCTCTTCCAATAGCAGTAGCAGTCTCAACAGTCATAGGTTCTTTATTCGAAATACCCCTTATTCCGTCTGTTCCAAAGAGTGTTCTTTTCATTCTCCGTTCCATGTTTCCATCCTTTTATTTTCTAAAAAGTATTTTCACTGTAACGAGTCCTCCACCCACAGGCCTGACGAAGCGTCCCTCAACTTTAAGGGGAACGACTATATTTTCCTCCCCCTTGAACCTCGTAGGCTGAACCATCTCGGTGAGAACTTTATTAATATTATTAAGATCAACCTCGGGCCCCTCAAGAGTTACTGATGAAGGCTCTACGACGATGCTCTTGATGCGACTTTTAATCTTCAGGTAGTTCTCTATTGTGGGAATGACAGGGAGAGATTTGCTCATAGATTTTTCAAGTATTACTTCAATATTCTCAGGATATATGCTTGTTATTGAGATATCTTTTGGCAATTTAAAGTTTCTCTCATTGATATGATAAATATTTTTCCCTTCCTTTCCATTCGTGAGATCGAGAAAGGCGTTCGTTTCCTGGGCGTTTAAAAAGTTAAGGAGGTTTTTTGGGCCTCCGACCCTGAGTTCCACCTGTCGGTTGATTTTATTCGTTACGAGAAAACCTGTGGGGATATTCCGCAGTTCAAGGGGTACGATGAGCCCGATCTGCACGTTCCTCTCACCAGCCACATAGGTCCAGAGGAGGAGGGCAATGGAGAGGGAGATTACTTTAAGAAGAATATTCTCGGTAAGAAGGGAGTAAATCCGATCCGGTATCTTTTGAAACTTTATCAGTGACACTTATACCCTCCTTTACCGCTCGACCGCCTTTGTTCTCTCATGAGCTATCGGTTCACTCTCGTTATCTTCTGTGTCCTCTTTCCCCGCTATTATGCCCTCATCCAGGGCCTCTTCTTCTGTCAACTTTCCTGAGATTCCAAAGATCCGGAAGAGGATAAGCGCGCACTCTTCCTTAGAGTTTATGCTCCTCTCCTCTCTTTCCATATAGAGGACAATGTCTCCATTTTCCTCGGACACGACTATTGAGATAGCATCCGTATCATAAGTGATGCTGAGAGCAGCCCTGTGCCGTGCCCCTTTGATGGGAAGGTTCATTACTTCCTGTGTAATAGGAAGAATGACCCCCGCGGAGACGATCTTTTCGTTGGATATTATAATCGCACCGTCGTGGACGGGAGATTCAGGATTTGTGAGGGAGACAATGAGGTCATAAGAAAAATGTCCATCGATGGAAACTCCTCTTGCCGCGATGTCTTTTAACCCCATATCTCTCTCCAGAACTATGATGGTTCCGTGGCGGGCATCTGAGATCGCGAGTATCCCGTCAATGAGTTCCGAAACGAATTCACTTCTTGTTTTAGAACTTGTCCTGAAGAGCCTGTATTTCCCAATCTGAGCGAGGCCTGCCCGGACCTCATTCTGAAAGATGATCACCATAATCACGATGATATATGCGAGAAAATTCCCCACGAGCCACTGAAAGGTGAGAAGGCCGAACTGTTTAGATGCGAGAAATATGAGGAATAAAAGGCAGAGTCCGGTCATGATCTGGACGGCCCTGGTCCCCTTGATGAGCATGAGGATCCAGTAGATAATAATTGCAACAAGGAGGATATCGACCACATCCACCGGCCTTATATTTTGGATGAACGTTAACATGCTCTCGCTTTTTTCGTATCCCATGAGACCTTGATTACATCCATCATCTCCTTCACATCGTGAACCCTGATGATATCGGCTCCGTTGTAAACCGCCAGCGATACAGTGGCTGCAGTCCCATATGAGCGCCCTTCCGCATCCTTACCCGTCGCTATTCCGATAAAAGATTTCCTGGAAGTACCCACGAGGAGAGGATATCCGGGAGATTTGAACTCTTCCAGATTGTTCAACAGAAAAAAATTATCCTCCCATCTCTTCCCGAATCCAAAACCTGGATCGAGGATAATATTTTCCCGGGGAACTCCACTCTCCACGGCCTTTCTCACGCTTTTGCCCATTTCTTCAAGAATCTCGTCACTTATCGATCCATACCAGGGAGAATCCTGCATGTCACGAGGGGTTCCTTTGATGTGCATGAGAACAAGGGCGGCGCCATACTCTGCTACTGTAGTGGCCATGTCAGGAGAGAAGCGGAGGCCTGAAATATCGTTAACCATATGTGCACCCTCAGAAAGAGCCTCAGACGCGACAGAAGACTTGTATGTATCAACAGAGATAATGCACTCTGAAACCTTTGAAAGAGCGGAAATCACAGGGGTGACACGCTTAATCTCCTCTTTTTCTGATACGGGAAAAGAACCAGGCCTGGTTGATTCTCCCCCCACGTCAATGATATCCGCTCCCTCACGCACCATTTGAAGAGCCCGCTCTACCGCTTTCCCGGTTTCCAGGTACTTTCCCCCATCGTAGAAGGAGTCGGAAGTCACGTTCAGAACCCCCATGACGAGCGGTGGCCCGGTGCCAAGATGAATCTTTTTCCCCCGGGCAGCAAAGGATTCGGGTTTCCCCTGCACATTTTCAAGGACCTCTCTGGCTTCGCCGAGATAGCGGATCAGGGAGGGCAGTGGCGCCTTGAGGATAAGCCTGTCGAGTTCCTGCGGGTTTTGAAAGGAGAGAAAGAGCATCCCCTTGTCGAACAGGAAGGAAACACCCTCCTCCTTCAGGAATGACCGCAGACCATCACCAGCCGGAGGGTCCCTGTCGATAAGGGTGAGCGACCCTTTTGAAGAGGAAAATAGCCGCCCTTTTTCTTCACCCACGCCAAGATGTGATAACTTTCTGATAAGATCCTCGAAGGAGAGATGTTTCAGATACCTGAGCAAGTCAGGCAACCCCCGTTGCAGTTTCCGGACTGTCAGGAGAACCGAGTTCATCTATGATCTTCTTTATCAGGGATCCTTCGATCACTTCCAGTTCGAGAAGGCTTTCGGAGACCTTGTGGAGGATGGCGATGTTCCCTTTAAGAATTTTCTTTGCCCTTTCGTAGCAGGAGTTTACTATTCCGGTGACTTCCTGGTCGATCTCGAGGGCGGTGGCTTCGCTGTAATCCTGTTTTCTCCCGAATTCCTTCCCGAGAAATATTGCTTCATCTTTTTTTCCGAAAGTGACGGGACCGAGTTTATCGCTCATCCCCCACTCACACACCATTTTTCTCGCGATACCCGTTCCCCTCTCTATGTCGTTTCCCGCTCCCGTTGTAATGTCTTGAAGGATAAGTTCTTCCGCTGCCCTTCCTCCCATGAGGATGGTTATATTATTCAAAAGATAGTCCTTGGAGTAGGTATGTCTCTCGTCAATGGGTAGCTGCTGGGTGACACCCAGCGCCATTCCCCTCGGAATGATACTCACCTTATGAATGGGATCCGCCCCGGGGATAAGCGATGCAACGACGGCATGCCCCGCTTCGTGAAATGCGGTGGATCGTTTTTCCTCGTCGCTGATGATGAGAGAGCGTCTCTCAGAACCCATCATAACCTTGTCTTTTGCAAACTCGAAAGATTCCATGTCCACCGTATCTTTTTCGTTCCTTGCTGCCATGAGAGCCGCTTCATTGCACATGTTTGCAAGATCAGCCCCGGTAAATCCAGGCGTAGATTTCCCGAGTACTTCCAGATTTACATCCTCTCCAATAGGAAGCTTTCTTGTGTGGACTTCGAGGATCTTCTCTCTCCCCTTCACATCGGGTTTAGGAACTATGACCTGCCTGTCGAATCTCCCGGGGCGAAGAAGAGCGGGATCGAGGACATCGGGCCTGTTTGTAGCGGCGATAATGATGAGACCGTCATTTGATTCGAACCCGTCCATCTCCACAAGGAGTTGGTTGAGTGTCTGCTCCCTTTCATCGTGGCCACCGCCGAGACCTGCACCGCGGTGCCTCCCCACGGCGTCGATCTCGTCGATGAACATGATACATGGGGCGTGCTTTT
>CAZPLX010000125.1:0-5043 GCA_964587345.1 uncultured bacterium | reverse complement strand
CCAAAGGTTTCCATCCGCTGCGGCTGTTCGGAAAGTCCCCCGGGGGGCCGCTTTACATCTCCGATCAGTTTCACCGTCCCCGCGAGCTGGTCTGAAATATTTTTCTGGGCTATACCCAACTGTTCGTTCATCCCCTTTTGAGAAAGGTTGAGATGAGAATCAATTGTGTGAGACATGGCAGACAGGTTTTCTACGAGAGTCTTGATCCCCCCTTCAAGGCCTCCCTGGAGAGTTTCCTGTGCCTTGATGAAGGACTGGGCAAGCTCCTGGTACGCTTTTTTCCCCTCTCCTTCCTGTGAGTGCCGGAGTTCAGCCACCTCTTTCTGGATGGACTGAAGAATCTCTCCTACGTGAACAGTCCGGTCAATCTCCGGTTCCCTGGAGAAAAATCGTTTCATGAGGAAAATAGTGATGATAAGGAAAAAAGCCGCCACACATACCGCGAGAATGAGAATCACGTAGGGCGACGCATTCATAATGTACCCCCTGTCATTTTGGTTTCATATTAACAGATGGAGCTTAAAAAAAACAAAATGTGAAAATAGACGCCACGGAGAGAGGGCTAAAAATGCACCACGTTTCCCACTACGAGCTGGTAGGAATCTATCCCCTCTTCTTTCACCAGTGGGAAGGCAACTGAGAGAAGAATCACTCTTCCAAAGGCGCTCTTTAAATTTCCCAATCGAAACCCCCCGCCTATATCTACGAAGATTTTACTCATTTTCCCGGTCCGGAAATTGTAGGCAGATCCCCCGTCTGCGAAGATAACAAACCCGAGGCGAACGAGGCCCAGAAGGTCCAGCCGCGTGATGATCCTATCCTCGACCGAGGAGATCCACCTCCTGTTTCCCCCTTTGAAATAGTCCGGATATCCTCTCAAACCCTGGGAACCTCCAAGGTATATTATGTCTTCAGGATCGAGGTGGCTTCCGGCGGTCACGCTAATATTTGACGCAATGGTCTGATAAGGGAACCTCTGGTCGTAGTAGGTGAGATGGGTAGTTCCTATCATGTCCACGAACTCCCTTCCCTCTCTCCTTCCCCGGAAATTGCCCCCCAGGAGAAAAAGTCCCTTTCTGCCCGAAACAAAACCCTTTGAGAACGCTATGGACGTAAAGGCAGCGTCAGAGGAACTCCCCCAGGATTTGAAAAAATATCCCACCTTAGCGCTGCTCTCCCAACCGATGTTGTAATCTTCCGTCCGTGCTATTGCTCTGATATTTTCGAATGTTTCAAACCTGTCCTCAATCAGTTCCCATCTGGCCACTATTCCCCTGAATCGTCTTCCACGCAGATCAGGATTGGGCAGCAAGCCTGGTTCACTTATTGTGAGATCCCCGTAATGAGCACTACTCGACCCGACCTCCATGCCTATTCTCCATGCTCTACGGTGTCTAAATCGGTAAAGGTAGGAGGCGTAGAGAAGCCAATCTTCCGTCGCCACGGGAAAACCAAGGGCAGTTCTCCCTTCGTTGAAGAGGGTTTCTGACGTCCGTGAATGTGAAAAGGAGGTTCCCAGGGCCCAGGGCGTCTCCAGGGAGTAAAAGGGATGTTCAAGAATAAAATTTTTCCCTGATCCGTCAGAAAACTCCTGGTAGTTCATACTCATAGTCCATCTGCTCCAAAACAGCTGGGGGTCCCGGTAGCCAAAGGCGTTTGTGGTCCTGATAGGATCCTTCTCGTGGTCGAAGGATACCTGCTTTCCATAGCCGAGAAAATTTCGCTCTTCGAGCTTCACTCCACCGGAGCTTTCCCCCCCCACGTGGTGGAATTTCACACCTCCATTCAAGCTCCATGCATCGTGGACACGCACGAGGGCGGTTACCCTGCCCGTTTCCGACACGAGGGGGATAATCTCAGCATCCCTGATATAGGGGAGGGAACGAAGAAGCCGTTCACTCTCGTGGATTATCCCCGGGTCAACACTATCGTCCGGGGCAAAAAGGATGGTCTTGGAGATGACCTTCTTCCTCGTGGTGATATGGATAAAATTCGCGATTCTCGCGATAAAAGTATCCTCTTCCGGCTTGGTGAGATCGAAAACATTATCGACTTTTATCTCGATAAAATTGATTTTCGCTCCTTTTCTCTGAAGTTCCTCCCATGAGTTTCCAGACCCGTAAAGTGATGGGGGCACCCCAATGATTAACAATGTAATGATAAGAGTTAAAATGAGTGTATGGTGAGAAGAGGGGTGCATACTTTTCTATTATGGCACCCTGCTAATCTTTCTTCGATGGGGGATGGGGCATTTCGATTCCCCCCTTGAGGTGAAGGTCTCTCTGTGGGAAGGGAATCTTGACGCCTTCTTCCCTGAATTTCCTGTCGATTTCCTGGTTCAGTTCGCTCTTCACGATGTAAATCATCTGGACATCCACCAGCCAGGCGTGGAGTTCGAAATCGAGGGAACTATCTCCGAACCCTATAAAAATCACCTGGGGGCCGGGATTGAAGGAAATGCGGGGATGCGTGGCGCCCACTTCCTCGAGTATCTTCATTACGAGGGGAACGTCGGAGCCGTATGCCACCCCCACGGGAAGGATGAGGCGGATCATCCTGTCTGTAAGTGTCCAGTTCACCACCTTTGTAGAGATCATTTCATTGTTCGGCACGATTATCTCCGAATGGAAAAACATTCTTACTACGGTAGCCCTTAAACCCAGTTTCACTACCTCCCCCATTTCACCCTCGATCTGAACGATGTCCCCCACCTTAATGGGCCGTTCAAAGAGAAGTATGATCCCACTTATGAAATTATTCGCAATATTTTGAAGGCCGAAGCCGATCCCGACTCCCAGCGCCCCGGTGAGGATCACCAGATTTTTCAGCCCAAAGCCAAGAGCGCTCAGGGCAAAGAGGAAACCAACAAAGACGAGGCCATACCTGACGAGGCGCCCTATGGAGATCCCCGCGCCCAACTCTACGTTTCTTTTTGGAAAAATATCGTGGATGAGTATCGCCTGGATCACCGTGGAGATCAGGAAGGAGCCGTAAAGGAAAACTCCCGCGAGCAAGAGGTTCCCCAGTGTAAATTTTTGACCTCCCACCGATATTCCATACGAGATAATCCCCGAAAAAGCCTCCGTAGGCGTTTCGAAGATTCGCCACGCGACCAGTATCAGAACAAACGCGATGATACCAATGGTGAGATCCATCACCCGTGAAATTCTCTGGGAGATCGCATTTCTGTTCCTTCGGATGATAGTGATCCGCCCCATGTAGCTATGGTGCACCAGGAATTCCACAATCCCCCGTCCCATCAGGACGAAGAGCCAGGAGAGGAGAAAGAGAAATATCGTTTTGATCGTGGAATCGAGAAGGTGGGTTGCAAGGGCGCTGTAGCCGGCAATTTCAGCGATCAGGACGGTGCCAAGGATGGCGGCTCCCACCCTGAGGGACCAGGTAAATAATGGGTAATCTTGTCGACTTTTACTCGCCTTTGCCCTCCATAAACACAAGGGAAAACCACCGAGTGCAACAAGAGTTACATACATCCTGAAGAGTGGTTGGGGCAGGCCGAAAACTCTGAAAAACTGTATTGCGAAAAAAAGAAAGGCTAACAGTCCCATCAACCACCGCTTCCAGTAAAAGGATATGAGGCATCCCACAACACGTGTGGCGGTCAGACAGACAAGTCCCCAGAGAAAGAGACGCCACAAGGGGGGAGCCCGATCGTAGAGGGGAAAAAGAAAGGAAATCCCCATGAAAAAACCTGCAGACACGTTTCGGTGAAGCAAAAACTGCAGGTTCGCCGATTCACCGATGAGATTTTTATACCGTCCAAGCCCCCAGATTAAGAAAAGAGAGGTGATAAGCTGAAGGGCGACGATCCATCCCTGGGAAAGAAAAAAAGTCCTCCCGGGAAGATGTATCCCCTCGATTCTTCTCATCATGTCGGTCCACAATCCTTTTTTCAGGGTGTTGTAGTAAAGAGGTGAAAAAATGGAGGGTGAAGACTTCTGGAATATGTCTTCCCGGACAGCCTGGAGCATCACGTCCAGTTCGCTGATAATGGGAACAATTCGAGAATCGGCTTTATCGAGAGAAGCCTTCACCCCGATGATAGGGTTCAACCGCCCTTCGATGAGAGTGAGCATTCTTGAAATAATCCGGTTCGCCTCGGTAAATGTAGGCTTAATCGCGAGCTTTTTCCCTCTACTCGCAAGATCTGTTTTCCACTTTTTCCATCTTTTCCTCTCGAGAGACCATTCATTCTGTAACCTGTAGAGAGTCTCGAGTCCTCCTTCGACTACTTTCCGCACCTTCGCGAGTTCATCTGCTTCTCCCCGGGCTTCAGATTTCAAGTCTGTGAGCTGATCATATCCGACAGATTTGGATCTTCTCAATTTTCCCAAAGCAGCTTCAAGCTTTTTAGCACTCTCCTCCCGGCCGGAAAGCTTCTTGGCCTCATTCGTCACATCAATCACTGCAATGGCTTTCTCATCTGTGACGGAGCGTTCCCTGAGTTGTGTGATCTTCGGAATAAGATCCGCAATGCTCGTAATCTTCTTTTCTGTGGAAACCTGAGCATCACCCTTTTCAGGAGTAGAAGCTCCGAGACTTAACGAAGGTGCTCCCGGGATTGTGCATAAAAGAAAGATAAATAACAGAGAGGACATCACCCGCTCAATGTACCAGCCACACACTGGCCTACTCTTCACGTAAATATCCTCCCTCCTTTTCTCACTTATGGGTAAATATTATAGACCAGTTAATTTTTTTAGCCATCCGGAAGTCTTGAGAAAATGGGGTCATTGAATAAGATAACTCGACTCTTGACAAACTTATAGGTTCTTAGTATTTTCAGTTCACCTCACGTACCATACCGATCCCCGGTAGCTCAATCGGCAGAGCGGGTGGCTGTTAACCACTAGGTTGTAGGTTCGAGTCCTACCCGGGGAGCCATAGAAAATAAAAGGCCCTCCGTAAGGAGGGTTTTTTGTTTTCTATTTCTCTGGCAAAGACGAGAACCGTTTGCGAGGGCAAAAGCCATGGGGTCAGGCACTGCCTTCTGACTATCTGGAGCAAATTCATCGTTAATGT
>CAZPLX010000124.1:0-5054 GCA_964587345.1 uncultured bacterium | reverse complement strand
CTAAAGTAGAGAGAGGATGGAGCGCCGGTTGCGCATCGACAGGAGTGGTTGCATCTTTCATTTCCCTGAAATTCGTGGGGACGGCAAAAGTGATAGCCTTTTCGGGAATGATCGAAATGGACGCTTTCGGAGCTTTTTTCACTATCATCATTCTCGTTGCCCTCCTCCTCACCCTCATGCTCTCCCGCTCTTACAACGAGTGGGAGGGAATCCAACAGGGAGAGTATTATGCCCTTCTCCTCTTCTCCGCAACGGGGATGGTGGTCATGGCCAAGGCGGCAGATCTGATGGCCCTCTTCCTTGGGCTCGAACTTCTCTCAATCCCCATATATGTTCTCGTGGGATTTGACCGGAAGAGAGTCTCCTCGATCGAAGGGTCGATGAAATACTTTGTCCTGGGCTCCTTTGCAACGGGCTTTTTCCTCTATGGGATAGCCCTACTCTATGCCTCTACAGGAACGACGAATCTGCATGCAATGCGAGAGTTTCTCCGACAGGGAAATGTGAGCGGGATGTTCCTCGCGGGGACAGCCCTTCTCATCGTGGGTTTTGCCTTCAAGGCCTCACTCGTTCCTTTTCATATGTGGACACCCGACGCGTATCATGGGGCTCCCACGACGATTACCGCCTTCATGTCAGCAGGCCCCAAAGCGGCGGCATTTGCGGCTCTTATCAAGGTGCTCTTCGTGGTCCTGCCGGGCCTGCACTTCTTCCTCTGGAGAGGCCTCTGGATAATTGCGGTACTCACCATGACGGTGGGAAACATTTCCGCACTCGTTCAGGACAACGTAAAGCGCATGCTCGCCTATTCCTCTATCGCTCATGCGGGCTATATCCTGGTGGGTCTTGTTTCAGGAGATTCACTGGGGGGACAGGCTGCAATGTTCTACCTTCTCGTCTACGCACTCATGAACATCGGTGCATTCTCCGTAGCGATGATAATCAGCCGGAAGGAGGACGAGGGGTACGACATAAAGAATTTCAGGGGAGCGGGATTGAAATACCCTGTCCTCGGTGGCCTCATGCTCCTCTTCCTTCTCTCCCTTGGAGGTGTCCCCCCCACAGCAGGCTTCGTGGGCAAGTTCTATCTCTTCTCCGCGGCGGTGAAGAAGGGATATATCTGGCTTGCGGTAATTGGAGTATTAAACAGCGCCGCCTCTATCTACTACTATCTCCGGGTTGTGGTCTCGATGTACATGATGAAACCGGGGGAAGAGAAGATTTCGATACGGCCCGTTGGGATCGCAGTTACAGTGGCCCTCATAGTCGCAGCAGCAGGGGTCATTAATTTCGGCCTTTTCCCGAAGGGCCTCCTCGATTTTGCGGAAGCGTCAATCTTATCTCTCATCCTTTAACAGGAACAGAGGGAAGGAAATATCCCCTGGCCCTTTGTCCAATAAAGTCAGCGCTTCGAGTTCTTGGAAAGTGACCCGATGTCAAAGAAGGGGACCGCTCCTCCCATGACCTGAGGGGGCACACCGTTCCACTTTTCTATGGCCGCTTGCAAAGCCTCGATCTTTCTCAGCTCAATCAGTTCCGGTGAGATCACCGCTTTTTGAAGCCTCAACGATTCCGCTTCTGCTTTCGCCTGTGCCACCTTCTGCTCTGCTTCAATCTTGATCCTTTCGAGATCCCTTTTTGCTTTCAAAGCGAGCTGTTCAGCTTTCTGTTTTTGTTCGATCGCCTGGGTAAACTCCTTGGAAAAACTGAAGTTAATAATGGAAAAATCATCCACCACGATATTGTAGGTGATGAGTCTTTTCTTCAAAATCTCCCTTATTTCCTGTTTTACCTTTTCTCTCTTGGTGATCAGGTCTACGGCGGTGTACCTTGCGGTCGCTGCTTTTACCCCCTCCTGGACCGCTGGATCTATGATCCTGTCTTTAAACTGGGTACCTATTGTCTGATACACGACATTGGCCTTGTCAGGAAGGATGTGGTAGTTCAGGGCGATCGTGGAGTAGGTAAATTGGAGATCTTCCGATGAAGCATCCGCGTCGGTCTGTGATTTGTGGATCTTTACGTCTACTTTTACAACTTTCTGCATAATGGGAATGAGAAAATGGAGACCCTCGTCGAGAACGGTTTTCTGAACGGCACCGAAGTTGAGGACTACCCCCCGTTCACCTGCTCCGATCTTGATGAAGGGGTTGAAGAGGGCTGTTAAGAAGGCGAGAACAAATAGAATTGTTATAAGGCGGGAAGCGGAACCGAATTTCCTGATCTTCTCCTCCCCCACTACTTTGAACTTATCTCTTAAACTCATGGCTACCTCCTGCCAGTAATTGTCTTTTTCTTCCCATTGTACCCTGTTCACTTTAGCACCGTCGAATGAACATAGGGTGAAAGAAATAAAGTTTCATGAGGCAAAAGAAGAAGATGAATGAAAAGGAAAGAGAATGAGTGGATGAAGAGAGGACCTTACATGCCTGGAGTTCGACCTCTTCCCCTGTTCTTTGATGCCTTTCCTGGCCCCTCTTCGAGGGGAGCCGGGAAATTTAGAGGAGGGAAGATCTCGTATCGCTATTGACGTGACTCATATATCCACACTTTTTCTGAAGGAGAGAGATCTTTTTCTCCACTTTTCTGATTTCTCTTTCCAGACGGGCTTTTTTGTAGCGTGTGATGAGTCTGTCGGAAAACCTTTTTTTCTCCATCTTTCCCGCACCTCCTGGAACGACTGCTGTAGAGGAAAGCAAGGGACGTGCCAGGAGGGGAATATGAAAAAGAGGTTACATATCAGGATGTTAGGGAGAGCAGGAAGGGGATGTGTATGATAAACGGTAAAAACTTTCTCAAGTGAGGAATTATTTTCCCTATAAGGGGAAAAACGAACCTTTCTGGTATGATGGATCCAACTCCTGCAAGACAGGGTATGATAGGGAAGGGCGAGGGAAATGAAGATCCATGTCTTTAAAAGATCGAAGTCAAGGAGGAAGTGCCAATGGACTACGTGAACATTCTTTACGAAGTGAAGGAAGGGATTGGGCAGATTACAATCGATCGGCCGAAAAGGATGAACTCCCTGAACAGGGAAACAAAAGAGGAACTCTCCCATGCTCTTTTTCGAGCGAAAGAAGACGGATCCGTGAAGGTAGTGATCTTAACGGGAGCGGGAGAGAAAGCCTTTATCGCGGGAGGAGATATCAACGAGATCAAGGAGAGTTTAGAAAAGGGGCCCGTCGTGTCGAGAGAGGATTTTGCCAGGAAGGGGCAGGAATTAATCTCCTCCATCGAAAGCCTCGGGAAGCCCGTCATCGCGGCGGTTAACGGGTATGCTCTCGGAGGGGGGTCGGAGATCACCCAGGCGTGCCACCTGGCCATCGCCGCTGACCACGCCCTTTTTGGACAGCCAGAAATAAACCTGGGGTTCAATCCCTGCTGGGGAGGGACGGCTCGCCTTCCCAGGCAGGTGGGAAGGAAAAAGGCTCTGGAAATGATTCTTACGGGGGATATGATCAGTGCGAAGGAGGCAAAGGAGATAGGACTTGTGAACGCGGTTGTACCCCGGGAAGAACTTATGGCTGCAACGTGGACGCTTGCGAAAAAAATCGCGGCAAAATCCTCAGTTGCCCTCCGGATATGTATCGACTCGGTCTCCCGGGGCCTCGAAATGACCCAGAGGGAAGCTCTGGAACAGGAAGCGGCCCTTCTCGGATTGGCTGCCTCCACGGAGGATGCCATGGAGGGGGTAACAGCATTTCTGGAAAAGCGGACCCCCGCATTTAAAAACAGGTAGGTCTGACGCCTGAAATAGAAAACGATCTTTCTCCATTTTAGAGTTTTTCAGGTACTCATCAAGAGGGAACCAGGACTGATATCTGTCATAAAGTTTTCAGATACTCTATGAGCGCGTTGAGATCATCTCCCTTGATCTGGCTGTAGGGAGGCATAGCGATTCCTCCCTTCTGAATCTGGGTGCGTATCGTTTTTTCCGTTAAAGGAAGCTTTCTTGCGGGCGTGAGTTTTTTCTTGAAAAGTCCTTTGAGTCCGGGGCCTACTTTTGTATTTTCCCTGTCCCTGTAGTGGCACACAATGCAGTTGGTGTCAAAAATCTCCTTTCCTTTGGAGGATTGCATCTCATCGGTGGCGGGAATTGCCATTTTCTTCCCCTGACTTTCCCCATGGGAAGAACCAGGAAGAGAGAAGGCGAAGAGAACCAGGATTGTGGTGAGAATGAGAAAGAAGTAACGTCTGTTACTTTGAAAAATTTGGCTAATCATTGTATCTTCCTCCTTTGGTTTTCACGAGTCCCCCGGAAAAAAAAGGTTACGTCACGTGCGTAATCTCTTACACAGGGAGAGTTACCATGAGTATCGTGAGGTGCGGTATTCCACGCGGGCATACTTATCTTAAGATACCATACTCCCCTTATCCGGTTTTCATTACTCATCAGATCCATGTCTGGTTTTAATCTACATTTTCATGTTCAAAATACTTTTTGAGAGAGAAAGGATCGTATCTCTCGATCATCCGGGGAATGACGAAAAAGGTGAGGACGATGAAAAAGCCTGCTGCGATCTTCCATCCTGTCCCCACGATCTTGATCGAACTGAGATAGTTGTAGGTAAAGGTGAGAGGAATCATGCCGAAAAAGGTGGCAATGGCAAACTTTTTCAGAGAGATACGTGTAAGACCCGCCCCGTAGCTCACGATGTCGAAGGATACGATTGGCAGGAGTCGTGAAAGAAAGACTATCTTGGTGACGAGGCGGTCCGAGCAGCGGGAGCAGAAGTTAATGTGCCCCCGGAGAAAGCGCTCGATGATCTCTCTTCCCACGGTTCGCGCGATCATGAAAGCGATGATGGAGCCTATGAGGGCTCCTGTGACTGAGTAGAGGGTACCCAGGAAGGGTCCGAAAAAGGCACCCGCGGCAAGGTCGAGGGGAAGGCTGGGAAGGGGACTGATGACAACGGCGACTGTCATCATTGAGATGAAGAGAAAAGGTGCAAGAGCACCTGCTCCTTTTAGCCATCCTACAATCTGGGATATGGGGAGGAAGGGGGCAAGGTCGATGAAGAATTGTGATGCGGAGAGGCCGATAATCCGGCTGG
>CAZPLX010000123.1:0-5059 GCA_964587345.1 uncultured bacterium | reverse complement strand
GGCGCCCACTTCGGGGCGGGGGCAGGAAACGTTGCGCTGAAAACGAAGGGCATAGGGGGGGTTTTCCTCGGAGGCGGAATTGCCCCCAAAATCATAACAAAACTGAAGGAACCTGCGTTCCTGGATGCCTTCGCGTCCAAGGGGCGGATGCAATCGATGCTTGAGCCGATTCCGGTGAAAGTGATCTTAAACGAACATGCCGCTCTGCTCGGAGCAGCACACCTTGCGACGTTAAGAATGTCCGGGCCGGGTTAACGTGAGTAGGACGTAAGATAAAGGTATATCCATACGCTATGAATGAGGAGGAGTTCGATGTCATCTATAGGAATTACTTTAAGCAGACATATCCTGGGGTTAAAGCAGGAGCACCCGGAGTTATCCGACCAGCTCTCCACAATCCTCCTGCAAATTGCCTACTCTGCGAAAATACTTTCCCGGGAAATCAGCCGGGCGGCTCTTGTGGGAAGACTTGGACTCGTGGGGGAGAAGAATCCTACCGGTGATGCCCAAAAAAAACTTGATGTTTTCTGTAACGATACAGTTATCGCTGCCTTCGCTGACATGGGTCTCGTCGCTGCCATTGCCTCCGAAGAAGAGGAAGATGTTGCGTGTCAATCCTGTAAAAAAGATGCCAGGTACATCCTTTGCATGGACCCACTCGACGGATCGTCAAATTCGGACATCAATGGTGCCGTAGGAACAATCTTTGGAATCTACGAACGGAAGGAGGTTACCGAAGAAATTTCGGAAAACGATTTTTTCCGGAGAGGCTCGGAACAGGTAGCAGCCGGTTATGTGATGTATGGAACGAGCACTATTCTCGTATATACATTCGGCTACGGTGTTCACGGCTTCACCCTCGACCGGGATGTGGGAAACTTTATCCTCTCCCACGAAAACATTCGCTGCCCCCAACTGGGAAAGACTTACAGTGCAAACATGGCACGCTATCAAGAGTGGGATCCCAATATTCAAAAACTCGTCGACTACCTGACGGAGCGTGACGCCGCCACAAATCGACCCTACTCGATGCGCTACACGGGAGCACTGGTCGCAGACCTGCACCGCTGCCTCATCGAGGGTGGATTCTACTTCTACCTTGCCGATGAGGGGCACGAAAATGGGAAGCTTCGCCTCCTCTACGAGTGTGCGCCCCTCGCCTTCGTCATGGAGAACGCCGGCGGACGGGCATCAACGGGAAAAGAGCGTATTTTGGACATCAAAATCGACACCATCCACCAGAGGGTGCCCTTTGTAGTGGGAGGTGCGGGTGATGTCGAACTCTTTGAAAAATTTTTTACCGGGAAAATAGAAGCGTAATAATAACTGCTCTTCTTGTGGATGGTTCATGTAAAGAGAACGAAGGGGTTGAATACATTGGAGTTACCAGAAACTGAAATAAAAATTGTGGAAAACCTGGAGGAGCTTGCACGGACTGCGGCCTGGAAGTTTGTTCATCTGGCGGCAGAGGCAGTCCAGGCCAAAGGGCGCTTTACCGTCATTCTTTCAGGGGGTCAGACACCGAGAGGCCTCTACACACTCCTCGCCAGCAAATCCCACCCATTTCGAGAACGCATACCGTGGGAAAGAATCCATTTTTTCTGGGGAGACGAACGGCACGTCCCTCCCGACAACTCTGACAGCAACTTCCGCATGGCACAGGAGGAGATGCTTTCGAAGGTGCCCTTAGTATCCGACAACGTGCACCGCATCAAAGCAGAAAACCCGAGTGCAGATGGCGCCGCTGAGGATTACGAGAAAGTCCTTCGGGATTTTTTCCATTTGAAAATTGGGGAATTACCGCGATTTGACCTGGTCCTCCTCGGCATGGGAAGTGACGGACACACGGCATCCCTCTTCCCGGGAACGAGCTCCCTTACCGATCGCGAGCATCTTGTCGCCGCCTCCTGGATTGAAAAGTTGAAAACCTTTCGAGTCACCCTCACGCCACCGGTTCTTCGCAATGCCGCCTGGGTAATCTTTCTCGTCAGTGGAGAAGAAAAAGCGGGAACCCTCAAGGCAGTATTAAAGGGAGACTATCACCCTGAACAGCTCCCCTCACAGTTTATCCGCCCAGTAAATGGAAAACTCCTATGGCTTGTGGAGAGAAGTTCAGCTCAGTTGCTTGATCTTGAAGGAGAAGTGAAATGAATTACCAGCCAATCGAAAACTACGGAATCATCGGTGACCTCCACACCGTCGCCCTCGTCGGTATGGACGGTTCCATCGACTTCATGTGCTTCCCCCATTTCGATTCCCCCACCATTTTCGCTGCCCTCCTTGACCATGAGAAGGGAGGAAGTTTCAAAATCTCACCAGTCCTCTGTGACCCCCGGCAGAAACAGCTCTACCTCCCCGATACGAATATCCTGCTCACTCGCTTTCTCTCTTCTGACGGTGTCGCAGAGGTCTCTGATTTCATGCCTGTACACTCGATGTTTCATTCCCACCTGATCGTGCGACGGGCAAAATGCATCCGGGGGGAGATTAATTTCAGAATGACCTGTGCCCCCCGGTTCAATTACGCTCGATCCTCCCACAGAATCGAAAAAAGAGGAAATGAAATTCTCTTTATCTCTGAAGGAGAAGATAACACCGCGATTTGCCTAAGGTCCTCCCATCCCACCGAGATAACAAATGGTGATGCTCTATCCGAATTCACACTTCGTACAGATGAAAGCGCAACATTTATTCTCGAAGAGGCAGACTCAGGACAGAAATCTCGTTCCTGCTCCATTTTGTTTGTCCCCAACGCATTCAAAGAGAGCGTCAACTACTGGAGAGGGTGGATTAACCGTTCCCGATATGAGGGAAGGTGGAGGGAAATTGTCAACCGCTCTGCCCTGACACTCAAGCTCCTCTTTTCCGAACCCCACGGTTCACTGGTGGCAGCCCCCACATTCGGCCTTCCGGAGATGATCGGGGGAGAGAGGAACTGGGACTACCGCTATACTTGGATCCGCGATGCATCATTCACTCTCTACGGCCTCATCCGTCTCGGTTTTACCGAAGAAACATCGGCCTTCATGAAATGGATTGAAGCCAGGTGCGGAGAGTTGAATCCCGACGGATCATTGCAGATTATGTACGGAACCGACGGCCGCCACACGCTTGCTGAAGCGATCCTCCCCCATCTGGAGGGGTATAAAAAATCCTCTCCTGTCCGAATCGGCAACGGAGCATACGACCAGCTCCAGCTCGATATCTACGGTGAACTCATGGATTCCGTGTATCTCTTCAACAAATATGGTGAGCCAATTTCATTCGACCTGTGGCAAAATCTGGTGCGCCTCAACAACTGGGTATGTGAAAACTGGAGAAAACCTGATGAAGGCATATGGGAAGTCCGGGGAGGGAGAAATGAGTTTCTCTACTCGAGGCTCATGTGCTGGGTCGCCTTAGACCGTGCGATCCGCCTTGCCCGTAAACGTTCCTTCCCCGCTCCCCTTGAACAGTGGAACGGGGTCCGCGATGAGATCTATTACGACATCATGGAAAATTTCTGGGATCCGAAAAAGAAGACCTTCGTCCAGCACAAAGGAGCTGAAACCACAGATGCATCCTCTCTCCTGATGCCCCTGGTGAAATTCATCGGCCCCACCGATCCTCGATGGCTTTCCACCATGAAAGCAATTGGAAATGAGCTCGTGCACGATTCTCTCGTTTTCCGCTACAAGGTCGATGAGGCTTCCTCAGATGGACTCAAAGGGGATGAAGGCACTTTCAGCATGTGCACCTTCTGGTACGTGGAGTGCCTTTCCCGGGCGGGTGATGTGGAGAAAGCCCGCTTCTATTTCGAGAAGATGCTGGGCTATGCGAATCACCTGGGACTCTACGCAGAGGAACTCTCCCCTCACGGTGAACACCTCGGGAACTTTCCGCAGGCCTTCACCCACCTTGGACTTATCAGCGCAGCCTTCAACCTTAACAGGGCTCTTGACAGAAAGTGAGCCCCCCCTACACATATCGAAAGCTGGTCACCCAGGCCGTTTTGCTTCTTGTCCTCGTCTTCCACCACTATCATTGTATTTTTTAGTGTCTCACGCCCCCTAAACGTGGAAAAACTAAAGGAATACCTGTTTTAACAGGTGCGTAACCTCTAATTTTCCTGTATTATATCCGAAGAGAGGCGGATATGGGGGTATCCGGCTCCCGACCTTATCAACCCTGTAAACACTCATGTACCACAAAAAAAAATCCCCTGTGTACCGCTTTTATGGGAATTGCAAACCGAACTGAATACATGGTCTTCAGGGCCGATCCGACGGGAATGGTAAAAGGAGCAAGCACCTCTCTTTGCGCATTCCTCGGAAAAGACAGGGAAGAATTTCTCGGTAAACCTTTCCCCTCCTTCGTTGACGAAGGATCCCGCGAAAGAGCCGGCAGGTCTCTCTCGGAGCTCACATCACCTCCCCACATCCGGTACGTACCCCTTAAAACCCGTCACAAAGGCGGATGGAAATGGGTAGGATGGTCCCTTAAATCGGTGCTTTTCGAGGAGGAAAGAAAGTCCTTCATTCTCGGGGTGGGGCTGGAGCTCGAAGAGGGAGCGGAGACCGAAGAGACATTGACGCGCTTAAACCTCCAGTACGACCGCCTTGCCCGGGGAATACAGAAGATCTCCGGTTCGGGAAACATTCAGGATATTCTCCGCACACTCATTCAGACAGGTATCGACCTCACAGAGGGAGATTCCGGGACTGTGGGCCTCCTTTTGAATAGAGAGGTTACCTACCATGAGTATATAAAGGAGGGGAAGATATTCTCCATTCACTACACTTTCCGGGAGGGAGAGGGAATCCCTGGAAAACTTCAGGAGACCGGGAAAGCCCTCATTATAGAGGAACCTCACAGGGAAAAGCCCATGGTGACCGGGGAAATGATGTCGAAGCTGGATATCCGGAACATCGCCGCGATTCCTCTTCTCTCCAGGAAGGGAGAGTTCCTCGGCTGTTTTGAAATCTACAACAGCCCCAGGAAAGGCTCCTTTGACGAAGACGACCTTCACATGCTCAGCACCCTCGCAGACACAGGAGGGGTGGCAATCGAAAAGATTCAG
>CAZPLX010000122.1:0-5077 GCA_964587345.1 uncultured bacterium | reverse complement strand
TATCTGGAGCAAATTCATCGTTAATGTCAGGAAGCAGGGCCTGACCCCGATGAGTGCTCCCCGGTTTCTTAGGAATCAGGAACTAGGCATTAGGAATTACCCTCAAATCAGTTCAGAGATCAGTGTTCAGTGTTCAGAGGAAAACCATAACTCTAAACTCTAAACGCGAAACACGAAACAACAATCGGGCAAATTACAGTTCCCTGTTCCCCTCATTTTTTGTGCTACATTAACCCCCATGTCCGCCTGGTTCTACATTCTCCGTTTACAAACTGGAAGGTTCTACTGCGGTGCCACCAAAGATCTCAAAAGGCGCACTGCGGAACACTTCGAGGGTAAAGGATGCCGAACCACCAAAGGCGATCCTCCTGTTGAGTTGATCTATTCGGAAATATTTGACACCTATTCAGAAGCATTGAAGCGGGAGGCAGAGGTAAAAAAATGGCCAAGAAAGAATAAGGAAGCCCTCATCGGGAAGTGAGGACCCAAAAATCAGGTACTAGGAACTCTCATTTCCCCTTCCCGTTATTCAGTGAAGTGTTTCTCTAATTTTCGTCAATATTGCATTCGGAGATATAGGTTTTGATAAAAGGGGTATCTCTTCTCCCAATAATTTCTTTTTCTCGACGATCTCTTTGGGGTATCCGCTCGTGAAGAATACCTTTATTCCGGGTTTAATCTCCGCAATTTCTTTGTACGCATCAATTCCGTTTTTTCCCGGCATGATCACATCGAATACGAGAAGATCTATCTCATCTTTTTTCTCATTGAATATATTTATCGCGTCCACTCCATCTACTGCCTCAATAACTTTATATCCAAACTCTTCCAATATCCCTTTGGTGGAAATCCTCGCATTCTCATCATCTTCCGCATAAAGAATCGTTTCGATTCCTCCCGTGGGAAGAACCAAAACCTCTTTTTTTTCATACTCACTCGTTTCTGTAAGAGGAAGATAAATCTTAAAGGTCGTCCCCTCTCCCGGTTCGCTATAGACGTTGATAAAGCCTCCATGATGCTTGATGATCCCGTAGACTATGGATAACCCGAGGCCTGTTCCTTTTCCCAGATCCTTTGTGGTAAAGAACGGCTCAAATATTCTTTTTCTCGTCTCCTCATCCATGCCTGTCCCCGTGTCGGAAATGGAAATCATGCCGTAAGGCCCTACCTTGCCGTAACCATGGACTTTGATATACCTCTCATCCAGCACAGTTGGCTCAACAGAAATTGACAACAATCCCCCCCTATACATGGCATCGCGGGCATTCGTTGCGAGATTAATGATTATCTGCTCCAGTTGTCCCTCATCAGCCATCACAGGAAGATCTTTTTCACTAATTTTGAAACTAATTTCAATCTCTTCACTGATGAGCCTCCTGATTAGTTTTTCTACATTACTCACGGTATCGCCCAATTTAACGGGATTTAGGTTGAGCGTCTCTTTCCTGCTGAAAACAAGAAGACCCTGGGTGAGGGCGGCAGCCTTTTCACTCGCCGATAATATCTGTTCCACCTGGATCTTCAAAGGATCATCTTCGTCCATCTTCATTTTCAGGTAACTCGAGAACCCGATTATCGCGGTGAGTATATTGTTAAAATCGTGAGCTATCCCGCCGGCAAGCTGACCCAATGCATCCATTCTTTGTGTGTGCACGAGTTGAGTTTCGAGAGAGACCTCTTTGGAAATATCCTTCTTGATCGCTGCATAATTGATAATAGATCCGGAATCATCTTTGATAGGTGATATCGTCGCCTCTTCGTAATAGTATGCACCGCTTTTCTTTTTGTTTATCAGCCTCCCCTCCCAGCTAATTCCACTCTTTATTTTGCTCCACATTTCCATGTAGAATGCATCATCATGTTTTCCGCTTTGTAAAAATCTTGGATTTTTACCTATGACCTCCTCTTTTGAGTAGCCCGTAATATTTTCAAACCCGGGATTTACGTATTCAATATTTCCCTCGAGATCCGTCACAATAATCCCTTCTCCAACCTGATTAACAACCTTGACTAACTTGTCAAGTGCTTCGTCACTCTTCTTCCGTTCGATGAGGGTGGCAATAGTGTTTGCAACCGAAAAGAGAAATCCACACTCTTCCTCCGTCCTTTTATGCCCCTCTTCAACATAGATATTCATAACTCCAATGACCTGCCCTCCGGAAAGGATCGGAACAGCGTATTGGGCGCAAGGAGGGTTCCCTTTAAATAAATGCTCCTCTTTCTCCTCGATATTCCCATAGAATTGTATCTTCCCCGTTTCCGCTGCCATCCCGCAGAGGCATTCTCCAAAAGATACATCCCTGCACGAAATTAATTGGCTATCCTTAAGTCCATGGGCGGCTGTCAATTTAAGAGTATCCATATTATTGTCTGCGAGGAAAATAGACCCTTTTTGTTGGGGATTATGACCGAAAGAAGAAAGTATCAGCGTAAGTGATTCATTCAGCTGTTTTTCCAGAGATGCAGAATTCAAGGAGATTTCGAGTAACGACCTCAAAGTATTCTGGGTCCTCAGATGTCGGCTGATTCTCTTCTCGGCTTGCGACAATTCAAAGGTTCTTTGTTCAACCCGGTCATCGACTTCCTCTTTTGCCATTCGAAGTTCATTTTCAATTAACTTTCGCCGTTTAATCATTTTGGATGCAAGGAGGCCGAAAATAGTAAAAATACTGAATAAAGAAAAATAGATATATAATTCTTCGGGTTGACCAAGATAAGTGTTTCTCAGGACACTTTTCCCGTATAAGTGACTGTCTACCAATACATCCCCCATAACTGCAAGGAGCCCTCCAATTATTCCATAGACAATTACTCTGTATTCGTCCTTCAACATGCCGATAAAATCCTCTATGAAGTTATCGGCAACTCCATGATTAATCTTAATAAATAACTATTATGTACCCCCTACGTGAGATTTTGAAAATCTGTGTATAACAAGACAATCACCTCCATTTCCGATAAATTAACTCCCATGTCTGCCTGGTTCTACATCCTCCGTTTACGCACCGGAAGGTTCTACTGCGGAGCCACAAAAGATCTCGAAAGGCGCGCTGCCGAGCACTTTAAGGGAAGAGGGTGCCGCACTACCAAAGGGGACCCTCCCGTGGAGTTGGTCTATTCTGAAGAATTTGACACCTATTCAGAAGCCTTGAAGCGGGAGGCGCAAGTAAAAAAATGGACGAGGAAAAGAAAGGTGGCCCTCATTGCGAAGTGAAGGGGGGGGGAAGCATAGGTCCCTGTTCCCAGTCAACACTCTGAACTACCCTCCAGCCATAATTGCCGGTTCCTTTAGGAATTCGGAACCAGGAATTAGGAACTGTCAGTTTCCCGTCGGACATCGGACGTAGGACATCGGACAACCATCACACAATTACAGTTCCCGGTTCCCCGTTCTTTGCTCTCCTACTCGTAGCGGTTGGACCAGATGTTGTCGCGAGTTCCGTCTGACTGTTCCCATACCGCCAGGGCATTTCCGTTCCCGTCAACAGCGATCTCGGGGAAAAAGGCATCCCCGGCATTATCGCTCTCAATGAGTTGGGCGCTCCCCCAGCCGGTGCCCGATGCATACCTGTTGGACCAGATGTTGTCGCGCGTCCCGTCATACTGATACCAGACCGCCAGGGCATTCCCGTTTCCGTCAATAGCGATCTGTGGTTGAAATGCATTCCCCTGGTCATCCGTTTCGAGGAGCTGTGGGGTGCCCCAGCCGGTACCTGAAACATACCTGTTCGACCAGATATTGTTTAGGGTTCCATCCCACTGATCCCAGATTGCCAACGCATTTCCGCTCCCGTCAAAGGCAATCTGAGGATTCCCAGCATCTCCGGCGTTATCGCTCTCTATGAGCTGTGGGGTGCCCCAGCCGGTTCCTGAAACATATCGGTTGGACCATACGTTGTCGCGCGTACCGTCAAACTGTTCCCACACCGCCAACGCATTCCCGTTTCCGTCAAAAGCGATTTGAGGCCTTCTTCCATCTCCCGCGTTATCTGTTTCGATGAGCTGCGCGCTGCCCCAACCAGTACCTGCAACGTACCGGTTGGACCAGATGTTGTCTCGTGTACCATCCGACTGTTTCCACACCGCCAGGGCATTCCCGCTTCCGTCAAAGGCGATTTGAGGATTGCCCGCGCTTCCCGCACTATCTGTCTCGATGAGCTGTGCGCTGCCCCAACCCGTTCCCGCTGTATAACGATTTGACCAGATATTGTAGACAATTAAGCCATCCCACTGCTTCCAGACCGCCAGGGCATTCCCGTTTCCGTCAATAGCGATCTGTGGTTGAAATGCATTCCCCTGGTCATCCGTTTCGAGGAGCTGTGGGGTGCCCCATCCGCTTCCCGCTGTGTACCGGTTGGACCAGATGTTGTCTCTAATGCCGTCCGACTGAAACCACACCGCCAGGGCATTGCCGCTTCCGTCAACAGCTATGGCTGGCTCACCCGCATCCCCCGCGTTATCCGTTTCGATCAGCTGGGAACTGCCCCAGCCGGTGCCTGCTGTGTAGCGGTTGGACCAGATGTTGTCTCTAATGCCGTCCGACTGAAACCACACCGCAAGGGCATTGCCACTTCCGTCAACAGCTATGACTGGCTCACCCGCATCCCCCGCGTTGTCTGTTTCGAGGAGCTGGGCGCTCCCCCAGCTGGTCACATTATTTGTAACTGAACCCCCTCCACCACACCCCCAGATCGCTAAAGCCAGGGCTGCGAATACAAAATAGATCCCCTTTTTAATATTCCGCATCTTTCCCCTCCTCTATAGAAATCCCTCCGTGTCAAGAAATAAGCAATATTCCTGCCAGATACACCAATATTCCGGCAACAACCCTCTGTTTCAACCCCCATTGAAATAGATACCAGATTTTCATTGTATATCAATATATTAGGAGTGCGCAAATTGATAAAATGAAGTGCTTATACATTAAAAGGGAATCAATATTCCTCTTAATATCGTAAATAAATGTAATTAATAAGATATTTTAGGAAATATTTTCCAATATTCAGGAAATTAACGTATCGAGGGCCATGGGGTCAGGCACTGCCTTCTGACTATCTGGAGCAAATTCATCGTTAAT
>CAZPLX010000121.1:0-5168 GCA_964587345.1 uncultured bacterium | reverse complement strand
TTTTGAATCACGACCGTTCCGTGAACTTCCTACCCCTTTTTTGTGTGCCATCCCTACTCTCCTTTCAAGAGGGAACGTTGATTTCTTTCACAAGGAGTCCTGTAAACCCTTGTCTGTGGCCTATCATCTTCTTGTAGCCCTTTCTTTTCTTGTATTTATAGACGAGGAGCTTCTTTCCTCTTCCCTGTTCCACTATATCGCATGTAACAGATGCGCCATTCACAATCGGCTGGCCCACGAGGACACTCTCGTCTCCCTTCACGAAAAGAACGTGGGAAAGGACCACTTCTTCCCCAACGTTACCCTCTACTTTTTCCACTTTTACTGTTTCTCCGGGGGAGAGCCGTACCTGTTTTCCTCCGGTCTTTACGATAGCGTACATAAAATCACTTCCTTTCCACATTCGTTGTTCTCCATTCAGGAGCCTATTATGATAAAGTTATTTATCTCCCTTGTCAACGGAATTTGGACGATGAAATGTCCTTTTTTCTCCTCTTGGGTTTCCACCAGGTGATTAAGGAGATAAGGTAAGGATAATGATATAATTGGGTTATATCTCTTTGACGGGAGGCAGCGGGTGTACGATGTAATTGTTGTGGGCGCAGGGCCCGGGGGTCTCCTTGCAGGGTATCACCTCGAAGTGAATGATCTTTCCTACCTTATTCTGGAAAAGGAAAACGTGGGGCAGTCCTGGAGGAACATGCGGGCCGGAATGCTTCTTCTTTCTCCCGCGATTCCGTCCTCAGACTGGACCTCCCTTTCCCTTACGCAGCCGATCTGGGATATACCTGGTGTAACAAGGCCTTTTCCCACAAAAGATGATTTTCTCTGTTATATGGAAAAATTTGTTATGGATAACAGGTTGAATATTAAGAATAAAACCAGGGTGAGGCTCATCGAAAAAAAAGAGGGGGGGAGCTTTCTTGTCCACACTGATGAAGAAGAGTATGAGTCCTCGTTTGTCATTATTGCAACAGGATCCTACGCGATTCCCCGATTTCCCGATATTACAGGTGTGAGGGATAACCCGGCACTCCTTCACTCATCGAGCTTTTTCAAATGCATGACCTATCACGGGAAAAAGATTCTCGTTATGGGAAGCGGGAATTCCGCGGCGGAAACAGCAATTGAACTCTCCGGGATTGCGAAGGTGACTCTTATCAGCAAGGGGGAACTTAAATTTTTCACAGAAACAAGCGATCTTGCCCACATACGGGGATTTTCTGAAAGCGTGTTGAAAGAGCTGATCAGGTTCGGCATCATTACCCATATTAAAGATGATGGGATATCCTCCCTCGATGGGGGAAAAGTAACCTACATATCAGGGAAGAGGGAGGAATTTGATGTCATCGTGGTGGCGACTGGGTTCCACCCTTGCCTCCCCCCCCTCGAGGGTATGAAGGTGGATACGAACGGAGAAGGATCGCCGCTCATCACCCCCCAGGGTGAATCGGTGACTGCCGAAGGTCTGTTCTTTGCCGGGTCGCTGGCTCTCTTCAACGATCGGTGCAGGTTCATTCATGGATTCCGCGGGGAAGTGGAGAAAATTACCTGGACCATCTTTGACCGCCTATGAATTCGTCCGTTCACAAATCCAGGGTCATCCTGTCGAGTATGCGGTACTGAAGCGCTTCTGCAAGGTGTCGCGGATGAACCTTCTCTGATTCGTCGAGATCGGCGATTGTTCTTCCAATTTTCATTATCCTGTGTACCGACCTGGCGGTGAGATGAAACTTTTCAGCACCCGCAACGAGAAGTCGTTTCCCTTCTTCTGTGATATTCACAGCCTCATCGATTCTTCGGGCGTTGATACGAGAGTTGGTTGATACACCGAATTTTGAGAGTTTCACCCTCTGGGTCTTTCTCGCAGAGATAATTCTCCTGGCTACCTCCTCTGATGTTTCGCCCCCTTCCGGGGGAGAACTCACAATCTCACGGGGAGAAGGAGGGAGCATTTCAACCTGCATGTCGATCCTGTCGAGAACAGGTCCATTCAATTTTCTTCGGTATTTAAGTATATCCACGGCCCGGCACACGCACACTTTCCCGGGATACCCGAAATTTCCGCACCCGCAGGGATTGGAAGTGGCGATAAGTGAAAACTGTGCGGGAAAGGTAACTGCGTATCGTGACCTGGTAATGTGAACCTGTCCCGATTCCAGGGGCTGTCTGAGAGCTTCTACCACGTCTCTCCTGAATTCGGGAAATTCGTCGAGGAAGAGGATACCGCGGTGGGAGAGGGTTACCTCTCCCGGTGAGGGTGGATTACCACCACCGAGCATTCCCGCGTATGAGATGGAGTGGTGGGGTGATCTGAATGGGCGCTCTGTGAGGATCTCCCGGGATTCTTGTGTGCGGCTGATCGAGTAGACTTCATTAATTTCGATCAACTCCCTCTCATCAGGGGGCGGAAGGATAGTGTTTACTCTCTCAGCGAGCATCGTTTTCCCCGTTCCGGGTGGGCCTATGAGAATGATGTTGTGTTCCCCTGCAGCAGCGATTTCGATCGCCCTTTTTGCTCTTCCCTGTCCCACCACATCTTTCAGGTCTGTCGACTTCTCTTTTTTTTGCCTCTTTCCCCGTTTCAAAGATCTGTCATGTTTTTTTGATCCCGGGGAGTTCAAAAAATTGACGAGATCGCATATGGAAGCGACCGGAATGATCGATATACCCGATATGAGAGACGCCTGTGCGAAGTTTCCCGACGGAAGAATGATTCCCTTGAGGGAGAGCTTTTTCGCGAGAAATGCGAGGGAAACGATCCCCGGTACGGGCTTGATAGAACCATCAAGGGATAGCTCTCCCGTAATCAGATACTGGTCGATCTGTTCAGTCAAAACCTGTCCGGAGGCGCCGAGAAGACCTGCGGCAACGGGAAGGTCAAGGGTGCTCCCCTCCTTCCTCATATCCGCAGGGGCAAGGTTCACCGTCATTTTTCTTCCCGGGAAGAGGAACCCCGAGTTGGTCAATGCGGTCTTGATCCTGTCCCGGCTTTCTTTTACGATTGACCCCGGGAGACCCACCACTGTGTAGGTAAACATTCCCGGTGAAATATCTACCTCTACATCAACCCGCTGGGCCCTGATTCCCACGATCACTGCGGCTACAGTTTTTGCAAGCATCTTCCCCTCCTCATCATAAGGTTTTCCTGCACGTATAGATGCAAAAGGAGGGCCAGAATAAATGAGATTAGGTCCGGTGAGTTACATAAACTGGAGAGAGGAAAGGTCTAGAATACGGACCTGGAGGTCGTAAATCCGGAGTGTGTCGCACGATATTCTTTCTTTTAGATCGCCGACCTGTTATCATGTTTTCCGCGAGTCACTCACTGTCTAATGGAACTTACATTACAGTAAAAGAAAGGGGGTACAAGAATGGCCATCAACGTATCGAAGGAACTGTTGGATCTTCTCAACAAAGCGGTAGCGAGGGAACTGCAGGTTTCTATCCAGTATATGTGGCAGCATGTGCAGTGGAAAGGTCTGAAAGCTTTTGCGGTGAAGGATGAGCTGAGACATATCGGGATAATAGAGATGAAGCATGCGGAGCTCATCGCGGAACGCCTGGCATACCTGGGGGGAATTCCCACCACCAAACCCTCTCCCATCTTCGTGGGGGAGACTCTCAAGGAGATGATCGAGCAGAACGTGAAGGACGAGGAAGGAGCTTTAACGCTCTATAACGAGATCATCAAGAAGGCGAGAGAAGAGGGAGACGAGGTAACGGAGAAGATCTTCAAGGACATCCTCGTGGATGAGGAAGAACATCATGATACCTTCACAGGGCTCCTCGAGGGAGGAGAGATCTGAGAACGATCTCACATTGACTTTGCAGGGGGGGCATGTCTTTCCCCCCTTTTGCTCAACAGATTCTTGGAAGCTGTTCTCCTGAGGGGTAGTCCACGACCCGTATGCCTCCGATCAGGGTTTTCGCGAGAAGGGGTCCTTTTTCCCCTTCTACCTGCCCGATGATGGATGCGTCCTTCCCGAGTTCTTTCTTGCGAAGAAAGGAAAGGACTTTTTCCGCAATGGATTCCTCCACTATGAGAAGTGCTTTCCCCTCGTTGGCAATGTAGAGGGGGTCGAATCCCAGGAGTTCACACACACCCCTTACCGCAGGGTTCAAGGGGAAAGCTGTTTCGTCGAGGATGAGAGAACTGCTGATTGTCTCGCTTATCTCGTTCAGGGTGACACCCACACCGCCCCGGGTGGGGTCCCGCATAAACTTGATGCCATCTCCGAATTTTTCCACCAGGTCTATCAGTAACCCCTTGAGGGAGGCAACGTCCGAGGATATTGTGCTCGAGAGTTTAAGGTTCTCCCTGGCTACGAGAACAGCGATTCCGTGGTCTCCCATGGTTCCAGTGAGGATAACCCTGTCTCCTTCCCCGATCCGTTGGGGGGAGGGGGACCACCCGGATGTGATGCTTCCTATCCCCGACGTGGTGATGAACACTTTGTCCCCCTTTCCTCGTTCTACGACTTTTGTGTCGCCGCAGGCAATGATCACATCTTCCTTTTTTGCCGTCCTCATCATCGATTCGGCGATTCGTGAAAGATCATCAAGGGGGAGTCCCTCTTCGATAATGAGAGAACAGGAAAGGGCCAGAGGGTTTGCTCCACATACGGAGAGGTCGTTCAGCGTGCCGCACACGGCGAGTTTTCCTATATTTCCCCCCGGGAAGAAGGGGGGACTCACCACGTAAGAGTCTGTGGTAAAAGCGATTTTTCCCTCCACCTCATCGAGGATCCCGGAATCGAAGAGGGGATCGAGGGTAGGGTTTGAAAAGCGGGTAAGGAAAACATTCTCGATGAGTTCTCTGGTCCTCTTCCCTCCTTCACCGTGGGAGAGAAGAATTCGTTCACCCATGTATCGTGTATCCTCCATATTTGTAATAGGCGGCACATGTTCCTTCGCTGGAAACCATGCAGGGGCCCACCGGTGTGTGAGGGGTGCAGGCGGTACGAAAGAGGGGACACTCCGTAGGGACAATTTTTCCCTTGAGAACATCACCGCAACAGCAGGCTGTTTTCCTCTCCTCTTCATCAATGGTTATGTTAAATTTCTTCAGGGCATCGAAGGAGGATAAAGATTCACTGATTATCAGACCGGAATCGGGTATCACCCCTATGCTCTTCCACTAATATTTGTATATTATAATCATTCTT
>CAZPLX010000120.1:0-5216 GCA_964587345.1 uncultured bacterium | reverse complement strand
TGCGCCGCAGATACGAAACCTGCTTCAAATTGGGAGGGAGCGAAATAGATTCCCTCCTCGAGCATTCCGTGAAAAAAGCGCCCATAGGTTTTCACGTCGGATTTTTTCGCACTCCCATAATCAGTGACCCTATCCTCTTCTGTGAAAAAAGTGGTGAACATGGAGCCCGCCCTGTTGATCACCGTTTTTACACCCGCCTGTTTCGCTATTTCCGAAAGAGAGGATATGAGGTGGGATGCCTTCTTTTCGAGTTCACGGTATATCTTCCTGTTTCCCAGAAGAGTCAGCGTGGCTATGCCGGCAGTTACCGCGAGAGGGTTTCCCGAAAGAGTACCTGCCTGATACACGGGGCCTGAGGGAGAGAGACACTCCATGATCTCCTTTTTCCCCCCGAAGGCGCCCACGGGGAGACCTCCCCCGATAATTTTTCCAAGGATGGTAAGGTCAGGCGTGACGCCATAGAGTTCTTGAGCTCCTCCTGGTGCTACGCGGAATCCCGAGATCACCTCGTCGAATATGAGGACGATCTTCTCCTTAGCCGTGATTCGCCTGAGTTCCTCGAGAAAACCCTTTTTCGGGAGAATTACCCCCATGTTCCCCGGAATCGGTTCCACGATGAGGCACGCAACCTTACCGCGATTTGACTCGATCAGCCTGTTCACTGAGCTTATGTTGTTGAAGGTCGCTGTGAGGGTTTCTCGTGCGAGTCCTTTAGGAACACCCGGGCTGTCAGGGACACCTAGAGTCGTGGCCCCTGACCCTGCCTTTACCAGCAGGCTGTCGGCGTGTCCGTGATAGCATCCCTCGAACTTGATGATCCTGTCCCGTCCCGTGAATCCGCGGGCCAGGCGGATTGCGCTCATATCTGCCTCAGTTCCGGAGGAGACGAGCCGGACCATATCCATTGAGGGGAACCGTTTCTTAATCATCATCGCCAGTTCAGTCTCGAGGCGGGTCGGTGCTCCGAAGCTTGTCCCCCTTCCCGCGGCTTTACGTAGTGCATCTATGACTGAAGATGGGGCATGTCCGAGGATCATTGGTCCCCATGAACAGACATAGTCGATGAAGGTGTTCCCGTCTTCATCGTACACTTTTGATCCCTTTCCTCTCGATATGAAGAGGGGTGTTCCCCCTACTGACAAAAATGCTCGAACAGGGGAGTTCACACCTCCAGGAATATGTTTCCTGGCCTTCTGGAATAAATTGCGCGATTTCCCGCCTTTCATCAGATCCTCCTCAGGAACGGTCTCAATGGGAATTTTTCTCCCGGATAAGTAAACTACGGGACATACGGTGGTGTCAACCATGAAGGCCTTCAACGTATGTTTCAGATAGTCCTCTTACCAAACCCATCGATTCTTGCAGATAGGTGGACAGGTGAACTCGCCTGTATCATACTATTTATATTCTCCATCATTACGTGGCAGAACATTGTTATGGGAACCTCAAGGCGATCGATCTGCTGGCTGCTGATATTCTCTTCATCGATCTGGTGGCCCTTGTGGAAAACCGGTTTGCTATCCGCTATTATGATTATGACGACAGGCGTGTGGTGGTTCTGGAGATGGACGACAGCTTCAGTATTGGGGAGGAGCATCGTGCTCACGTGGCGGAATGGTTGGAGGATATCTACCATGAACTCGGCGTGAAAGCCATTTCCCCTTATGAGCTGATCTGTCACCTTATGGACCTGTATGGTATCCCTGAGAGAGTGGTCCGAAAGAAGGAAGATTGAGAAATCTTATCTTCCTGGTTTTTGCGTAATTCCTCCTTCCTCTTCTTTCTCTCCAGGAAGTGTCTTGACCCCTGTTCTGAAAAAGGGTATAAGAAAATACTCATATGTTTTACGTTCCTCTTGATAGGGGAAATATCCTTATATTTCAAGCTTATTCGGACTGTTGTCTGGGGGTGGCAGCCGTCTTAGGGGGATGGGCTTTTCAAAGATTCACCATACAGATGATTTTTTTGGAGGGACGCCATGGGTGTGATAGATAAGGAACTTATCGAATCGAAATATGGCCAGTTATGGTCTCAGGAGAAGAGTCTCCTGATAGGAGAGAAGGAGTTTGCACTGAAGGATTTAAAAATCGCTTTCGGCTTCATGGAAGCAGATATAGTAGCCATTGACGCTCTCGGAATGGGAGAAAATCTTTATGCTTTCAGGTATTACGATGGGGATGACAGGTGTGTAACGGTTCTTGAATTTGATGAGACATTTCATGTTGTCGAGGAGCACAGGGCCCACATTGCAGACTGGCTCGGGGACATCTACTATGAATCAGGAATCAAGGCGTTTATCCCTGAAGAGATGGTCAGCTTCTTGAGGGAGAGCGTGGATGATAAAGAGGAGAATCGGTGATGAGGGAAATCGTGTGGAAAAGGGCGAAGGAGAGAGCGTCCCGTTCTCAATATTCCCTGGAGGGTATCTGTGAAATCGGTGGGGTGGAGCAGGTTCCTTTTTATTTTATGGTACTCCCTTTCCACGCGTCTTTTCAGACCTTAGCCGACAGGGGGGGGGAGAGGCTGCTGACATTAGTGATAGAGATGCTCGGAGAGCCGCAGAATGGCCCCGATGTGGTGAAAGGAGGGGCGTGTGGAGGTGAAGTGGGGGAGCTTGCAGAGGAACTCGACATTCATGGGGCCATGATGTCCGTGGTCTGGGACGGGGAATCGTTCAACAGGAAAGAGGTGATCTCGACCTTCAAGGAATCTCTGGACGGATGTCTCGAGGTCTCTTCTGAATAAATACATTGTGGAAAGGTTGGTCAAATGACAGAAAAGAGCGGGACAGATGACAAAGAGCAGAAAAAAGGGATAAAAATAGAGGAGTTGGGTGACTTTGAATCTGCTCCCGAAACATATTCTTCTCTCGTTTCGGGAAGACTTAAAAAGCGGGAAAAAAATATCATGGGTACTCTCGAGGATATGCTCGAGGACCAGATGAGGTTCACCGTGCGCATCTTCGCGGACTGTATGGAAGAGGAGGAGATGACGCGATTCCTCGCGGGCTACTCTGAATATCTTGTGGAAGACGAGATGCGTGAGATTATCGAAGAGTTTGTTCCAAAATATACGGAGTATGCTCTTTCAGAGCTGGAGGCGAAAAAAAGAGAATCGGAAGATTTCGATGCGGAGCACTTAACAGGCGAGGAACTCCAGGAGATGGCCATCAAGGAAAAATGGCCCCGAATCGCGGAGAAACCTGAAGTTTTCTCACATTTGCGGCTCATCCGGGAAATAGCCAAACTCGCCCTCTGTGTGAGGCCCTACATGCTGACCGATCCCGGTTGGAACGAATCTCTTCTCGAATATGCCCTCTATTTTGAAATTCAGGACAGCATGAGGGGAAAGAACCGAGGGGAACTCCACGACATGGTGGGTGAGATCGGTCTTTTGATTGCTGAAGCGGAAAACACAAGAGCAATCAAAGAGAAGGAAGAAATTCTGGGAACGGTCAGAGAGAAGGTCCTTACCTTTGCGGGAATTGAGGGGACAGTGGAGGAAAGGATAGGCGAGCCCATGGAGAGATATCCCAGGGAGGCTCCAGAGGGATGGGATCTTGCTGAATTCAGGCATAACCTGATGAAATTGAGCCCGAAGGAGCTTCAACTCTCGGCCCTTGTGTACATAGAGATTCTCACCCTTGAGGAGATGGAGGAATTCTCAAAACCCTATTTGAAAAAATATTCCTCCTTTTTCGAAATGGACAAGGAAACCCTCGTCGACTATATCTGTGCCCTGGTCTTTGCGATCGGAGACAGGGAGATCCTCAATTTTTACGAGCGATACAAGAAGGGGAAGATGATGGTGTCCAGATCGATCGATCACGTCACATGGAACCTCATGCCCCGTGAGGAAAAATTGCAATACCTTCGACAGGATAACCAGGAAATGGATCTTGCCCTGATGGCTCGCCACGTGGCACGGATCTATATGTCTGATATGTACAGCAAGCTGTACAACTACGATCATCACATCGACCTGGTAAAAAATCCTGACTATATGAAAATACAGGGATATCTTGTCCAGGAGCTGGGGGAAAAAGAGGAGGGGATGGTACTTAGAGATCTGAATGATCGTATCACCGTTGCCATGCTCGACGTGGTATTGAGTGAATCGGGGATGAGAGAAAAATTTGCATCCCTCCGGAAAGAAATCGGGAAAGCCCTTGGGGTTCAGGAAAAGTAAGCTCCCCGTCGGGGAAAAAATCATTGAAAAAGGAGAATTCTGATGAAATGGGAGTACAAAGACGAAATGGTGATTTTCAAAGAAACAAAGGATGGATTGGCCAGCGATCTGGCAGTGTTGAACGAGGCAGGTGAAGATGGCTGGGAAGCGGTGAGCACAATTCCACTTATCGCACCGAACAGAGACGGCATCGCTTACGGGACTGTGGGAGCACATGTTCTCATGAGGAGGGAGAAAAAATAAAATAGTGTTAATTTTCTGCTTGACAAGTAGTTGAAAATGAAATATAAAATAAAACACGTTTCTAAAAGTTCCAGCTACATAACCCTGAGTAATATAGAGGTTGGGGGTTTTACTCTTAGATAGATGCCTGTTTTTAGGGCGGTTTTTCGCTGTTTTAAAATTATCATTGTGAAAGGAGGGATGCCGGGAAAAAAAATGATCTAGCTGTTTTGGTGTGTATGTGTGTACAACAAGTCATCAAACAAGGAGGGGCAGAATGGCTTATCGTGAAAAAGGCAAGAAAGTTCCAACAATCAAAGTTTTAGAATGGCCTGCGGTGCCTGGTCCGACTCCGGATGAAGTCTATGCCGGGGTAAGCGATGAGGCGAAAGCCTACAACCTCTGGCTCGAATCTGCGGTGAGGCAGGAGTTTAACTCCAGCAAACCGGAAGCCCTGCAGGGAATCCGGGTCCTCGACGTGACCCAGAAAGCGATCATCGGTCACTGGGCATCCTCGCTCTTTGCGGAAATGGGCGCAGAAGTAATCATGGTAGAGCCTCCGGGAGGAGATCCACTCAGAAAGTGGACTCCTTTCGGCAGGGAAAACTACATGTTTGCCGACAATGTAACCGGTGAGAAGGTGAGTGCCCGATTCCTCTCGGAGTGCAGGAACAAACTATCCGTTACCGTGAACCTGGAATCGGAAGAGGGAAGGGACATTTTGAAGAAGCTGGTGAATCATTCGGACATACTCATCGAGAACTATCCTCCGGGACAGTTCGACGAGTGGGGCATCGGCTACAGGC
>CAZPLX010000119.1:0-5259 GCA_964587345.1 uncultured bacterium | reverse complement strand
TTAAGCCGGACTCGGCCATCCCTCCGCTTTTTAACCAGATTCTATTATTTCAACATAGCCCGGATTTGTGCAAAGTGAAAGTTTACCAGAAAAGGAAAGGAGTGAAAACGTAAATTAGTCCTTCCCTCTGTACGAGTGGAGAGCGGAAATGACTCTTTCCTGGTCCTCCACGGACATGAAGGGTGAAAAGGGAAGAGAGACAATTCGATTTGATATTTGCTCGCTCACAGGGAACTCACCCGGCCCGTATCCAAGGTATCCAAAAGATTTCTGGAGGTGGATGGGCACGGGGTAGTGGACCGCGGTGGGAATGTTCCTCTTTGAGAGAAAATTGGAGAACCCCTCCCTGTCATTTACGAGGATCGAATACTGGGCGTAGGTGGGGACAACACCCTCAGGAACTCTCTGGCAGATTATCCCTTCAGGGAGATTCTTGCTATAAAAACTCGCTTTTTCCTGTCGAGTGGTGATCTCCTCCTCGAAGTGCCGGCCTTTTACGAGAAGTACGGCAGCCTGGATTTCGTCAAGACGGGAGTTTTGCCCCATGTAGGTGTGCACGTAGCGACTCGTCTGCCCATGGTTCCTGAGCGCCTCTGCCATACGGGCATGGGATTCGCAATCGGTGAAGATCATTCCTCCGTCTCCGAAACAGCCGAGGGGTTTGGCGGGGAAAAAGGAAGTGATCCCCATGTCCCCCATGGAGGGGCTTTTTCTGCCACCTCTCATGGCACCGAAGGATTGGGCACCGTCCTGGAGTATGAAGAGGTCATGTTTTTTCGCGATGGCCCGCACACGTTCATAGTCGGCGGGGCACCCGAAGAGGTCCACCACGATGATTCCTCTGGTCCGGTCGGTGATGCGCTCCTCGATCTTTTCAGGATCAATGAGGAAAGTATCCTCCTCTACGTCGCAAAATACCGGGGTGGCACCCGCGAGGACCGCTGATTCCGCAGTGGCGATGAAGGTAAAGGGGGTGGTGATAATTTCATCTCCCGGAGAGACGCCCAGGGTGCGGAGTGAAAGGATAAGCGCATCAGTCCCCGAGGCAACTGAAATGGCATAGCGGCTGCCTACGAATGCGGCTAACTCCTCTTCCAGCCGTTTTCCCTTTTCCCCCAGAATGAAACGCTGGGAGGATAGGACATCACGGATTTCCCTGTCGATTTCTTCCCTGTAGGCCTGGTACTGTCCCTTGAGATTGATAAAATCCATTTTCTCTTTTACAGTAGGATAGATAGTTAGTCGGCTGAATGGATCGTGCGTATCTGAATCTACCACGTCAGGAGGGAAAAGGCAAAAAATGAGAGAAAGTCGCCCACTTTACAAAAGAGGGGTGAGGTAACATGGGCACCTTCGATTACCTCGTCGTGGGGTGCGGGTTCGCAGGTGCTACCCTCGCGGAGCGCCTGGCGAACGTTCTGGGAATGAGGGTGTGCCTCATCGACAAGAGGGGACACTCCGGAGGAAACGCGTCTGATACACTCGACGAGTCCGGGATTCTGATCCATCGGTACGGGCCCCACATCTTTCACACGGAGGATGAGGAAGTGTTTGGCTACCTTTCCCGCTTTACGAGATGGCGTTTTTATGAGCACCGGGTGCTGGCCTCTGTAGGGGAGGGATTGTATCCCATCCCGATTAACCTGGATACAGTAAACCGCCTCTACGGAATGGATCTCGATTCCCGGGGTCTCGGGGACTATTTCGATTCGGTGAGGGAGAGGATTGACAAACCCCGAAACTCAAGGGAAATGGTCACCTCACTGGTGGGCATGGACCTCTATGAGAAATTTTTCAGGCACTACACGGAAAAGATGTGGGGGATGGACCCGGGGGATCTCGCTCCGGAGGTGACAGGAAGGATTCCCGTGAGGACGAACAGGGATGACCGGTATTTTACTGACTCCTACCAGTTCATGCCGGAAGGGGGGTACACGCACCTTTTCGAGAAGATGATCGGGGGGAAAGGGATACACCTTAGCCTGAATACGGATTTTAGAGATATCAGGGGAAGGATAGATGCGAGGAAAATCATCTACACGGGTCCTCTTGATGAATACTTCGAATGCTCTCTTGGAAAACTTCCCTACCGCTCCCTAGATTTTCGATTCGAGACCCTCGAAGAGGAATGGCACCAGCCAGTGGCGGTGGTCAATTACCCCGATGAACGTGAATATACGAGGATTACGGAGTACAAGCACCTTACTGGGCAGACCCACCCCAAAACAACGATTTCTTACGAATTTCCCCGTGGGGAGGGGGATCCCTATTACCCTGTTCCTACCCCGGAAAACGAAAAACTCGCCGAATGGTACCGTAAATTGGCTCGGGATGAGAGTGATACCCTGTTTGTGGGGAGGCTCGCCGAATACCGTTACTACACCATGACGGACGTGGTGAGAAGGGCTCTGGATCTTTTTGAGAAGTTAAAAAGAGAAGAAGCGTCTTGAATATCGGATTTAGCATAAAGTGGGACAAGCATTCCCTTTTGTCAGGGGGGAATGTCATTGGCGATGAACTTGTGGGGGAATCTTTGTGCAGATCCTTGAGAGGGCTCCCAGGGGTGAAGAAGGCCGAACTCTACGCACCCAACTGTATGCCGGAAGACCCCCTTGATTTCCTCGTGTATCTGAACGACAACGAACCGATGAAGGACCTGGCAAGAAAGCATATTCTCTACTGGCAGAACGGGTATGGAGACAGGGCCGTGGACCGGTTGAAGGTTTTCCACGACTGGGGGTACGATGGGTATCTGTTTTTTTCCCGGAGGCTCCTCGAACTCCACAGGAAGGAGGGACATGAGGGAATTTTTCTTCCCTTCGGTGTGGACCTTGAGCTTTTCTATCCCAGGGAGGTGGACCCCGAGCTTGAATTTGAGGTGGCTTACGTGGGAAATGATATCAAGGGAGTTGACAGGTCCGTGAAATACCTCTACCCGGCGGGGGATTTCGATTTTGGTCTCTTTGGAAACTGGAAACTACCGAAGAAGAAATGGCACAAGTTCTGGAAAAAAGAGAGAAAGTGGGAGCCTTACCAGCGGCTCTTCGATACTATTTCAAGGGGTAAGATTCCACAGGAAAAGGTTCCCGCCCTGTACAGCAGTGCGAAGGTGAACCTGAACTGTACGATACAGTTCTGCGTCGACTGGGATGTGATTACCCTCAGAACATTTGAAGTTCTCGCGTGCCGGGGGTTTCTCATTACGGACAGGGTTCCCGCGGCGGTGGAAACTCTCGAGGAATGCCTTGTGTTCACTACGGGGGGCGATGACCTCGAAAAGAAAATACACTATTACCTTGATCATCCCTCAGAGAGGGAAGAAATTGCCCGAAGGGGGTACGACTACGTGGTTGACCATGCCTCGGTGGAAGCCAGGGCGAGGGAACTCCTCTCCTACATGGAAGGACTTGGATGAAGGTACTGTTTGTAAATCCTCCCGTGGTGAGGTCGAAAAATTCTTCCAAGGAGAATGATTTCCGGGTTGAGGGGTTTGTCCAGTCCCCCCTTTTGAAACGGGTGCGCCCCCTTTGGAGACTCGCCCGATACGTGAACAGATTGAGGGGATGGGAGATACGCTACGGGGTGAGGGCCGGTTCCAGATGGCCTTTCACGAGTGATGAGCCCCTCGGATATGCCCCTTACCCTTTCTTCATGGGATACGCGGGAGCCTACCTGGGGCAAAAGGGCTTCGAGACAGACATTATCGATGAAGTGTCTGCAGAGGTGTACCAGTACGGACGTTTTTTCCGGGAGGTGGAAGAGGCGAATGCAGACATAGTTGTAGTTGAGTGTTCCACTCCCACCATCGACATCGACCTCTTTGTGGCTAAAAAAATATCCCGATTTTCTGAGGTGGCTCTCGCGGGCCCCCATCTTTCAATAAAAGCAGAGCAAGTAGCGGCAGAAAATCCATGGATTAAGTATTTCCTCAAGGGGGAGTATATTCTAAACTCCCTTGAAATGGCCACGACTCAGAAAGAGGGGATATATGAGTCCAAAGTGGTGAGAGACATAGATAGCGTGCCCTTCCCTCTCCGCGATTACCGGGGGTGGGACAACTACTTTGATCCTTCCATGCCTACTGTAAGGCCCCAACTCCAGGTATACGGAAGCAAGGGGTGTCCCTTTAAATGCACTTTCTGCGCGTGGCCTCAGACCATGTACTTCGGACATGTCTCGCTGAGGGAACCAGAAGCGGTGGCCCGGGAAATCAGGGAGGCGGTGGCTTCCCAGGGATACAGGAGCATATTTTTTGACGACGACACCTTCAACCTTGGGACGGAGAGGGTGAGCAGGTTCTGTGAATTGCTCGGGAAGATTGGGCTCCCATGGACGATGATGGGAAGGATAGACTGCTCTCCCGACTGGCTCTACGATAAGATGGTGGACAATGGCTGTGTGGGCATGCGTTTCGGTGTGGAAACTTTCGACCTTGACATATTGAAAAGGGTGAAGAAGGGGATCGAGAGGATCGACTTCAGGAAAGCCCTGGAACATGTATCCTGTGCCTATCCACGCCTCATGATCCACCTTACCATGATGAAGGACATGCCGGGGCAAACGGAAGAGGCCCACAGGAAGGACCTGGAGATCCTCCACGACATAGGGTTTGTGAATGATGGGAACATTTATCGAAATTACCAGGTGGCTGTGTGTGCCCCCTTTCCAGGGACCGAGATGTACAGTGATATGGTGGAACGGTACGGAGAGGAAGCCATGGAAGACTTTGCTCTCTACGATGGGAGCCGGGACACTGTGATGAGACGTCTTGACAATGATTCGTGAAAAGTTAGCTCTAGTAGGGGCCTCCGGTTTCATAGGCGGTGCCCTTTACAGAAGACTATCGGGCCGATGCTCACACCTCGTAGGAACCTATTATACCCGGAAAAGCGAAAAGAATTTCCTCCACCTCGATGTAACCGATAAAGGGGCTTGTGCCCGATTTCTCGAGGAGGAAATCCCCGATTTCCTCATCCTTTTAGCGGGGAGTAAAGATGTGAAAAAGTGTGAGGAAAACTACGAGTTCGCATACTCTATCAATACACTTCCCGTGACTTATTTCATTGACATCATCGAGGAGAAAAAACTTCCCACAAAACTCTTCTACTTTTCCTCCGACTATGTTTTTCAAGGAGACAGGGGCCTCTATACTGATCTGGATGACCCTGACCCGAAAACGAATTACGGGAGAACGAAATGCCTTTCCGAAAAAGCACTCATGAACTCTTCCATCGATTACCTGATCATCAGAAGTGCCGC
>CAZPLX010000118.1:0-5261 GCA_964587345.1 uncultured bacterium | reverse complement strand
CGGCTCATAGCTTGAGAGAGGGAGCGGGTGATAGCAATACTCTTGCGCATTTTCACGTGTCAGGAAATATGATCGAACTCCGTATCGCCTGGGGCCTTATCCACTTTACCGATCCAAGCAGGCGGAGGATCCTCTGGAGGGAGGGAAAGAATAGTGAGAAGGCTACGGAAGGGATCGGAATCACGGCGATCAGCTACGCTCCCTTAAAAGGAAAGATCCTGGCCAGGGAAACGGGGAAGAGGGATAACATTACCGATCGGTTCCCTCAGGGGGAAGAGGGAGCGGGATTGGAAACCTACACGTGGGAAGGGTGGGAAATTCCTCTCTTTCATCTCACAAGGAAAGAGAGCTACTCCCGCTACAGAGAAGCCCTATCTTCCATACCCGGAGGAGTGTGACATGGCCATCACGAGAAGGACTTTTCTCAAGGGAGCCGGGGGTGCTTTTGCCTCCCTCCTCGCGGGACCATCCCTCACCTTTGGGGGGAATGAAAAGATACCCGTTCTCCTCTACCACGACATTTCACACAGATACCGGGACCCCTACACGATCTCTCCCTCCCTTTTCGCCGCTCACATGGAATGGCTCTACGGGAACGGCTACCGTGCACTATCACTCCGTGACGCAGACAATGATACGGGCGGAAAAAGGGTGATCCTCACCTTCGACGACGGCTACGAGTCCTTTCTCGAATACGCCTACCCTCTCCTCACCGAGTACGGCTTTACGGCCATCGTGAATATCATCGGGGAAAAAGTCGGAAATTATATCGACTATGGAGGAAACAGGCCCACCATGAGCTGGGACGAGTACAGATATCTCCTGGAGGAGGAGCGTGTGGAGATGGGGTCCCACACCTTTTCCCTTCACCGGTGGAACCGGACCGCCACAGGCGTGTCTAATAAAGAAGTGTACGATGACCTTCTCCGCTTTCAAAGGACCATGCGCAGGGAAACGGGACATATCGCATCTGTTCTGTCCTGGCCTTACGGAAAGCACGACAGAAGGACAAGGGCGGTTGCGAAGAAGGCGGGCTTTTCCCGTCTCCTCACATCTACCCGGGGATACTACGCTCCCGGGGATGATAAGGATATAATACCGAGGTTTACCATGAACGGGGACACGTCACTTCCCTTTTTAGAAAAAATCGTGGAGGGGCGGGAATGAAAAAACGATACATTGCCCGGATAGTTTTCATCACCCTGGTCTGGGCCTGCAGCGCCTTTGCCCTCACACCGGACGAAATGGTAGAGAAAGGATTGTTCAAAGACGCGGTGGGCGCCTATGAAAAGTCCCTTCCCCAGGCAAAAAATGATGAGGAACGGGGAGCAATTCACCGGGAGATCGGTTATGTGTATGTGAGACAGGAAGATTTTATACACGCGGGAAAGGAGTTTTCACTCGCTCTTTCTTTAAACCATCACTTCCCCCCCGAAGAGAAGGTGAGAATGGCGAAGTACATGGCCTGGGGAGAAATGGTGAAGGAAGCGGTATCGCTCCTACGCTCCGTCATTTCAAAGAATCCAGGAAACGTTCCCGCGCGTATTTATCTCGGCCGCTACCTCTCTTGGAGGGAAAAATACGACGAGGCCATCAGAAACGCTGAGTATGTCCTGATGAAAGAAGCGAATAATACGGATGCCCTCCTCATAAAGGGTGACTCTTTGAGATGGAGGGGAGAATACGGGAAGGCCGCAAAGATTTATGAGAAAATTCTTTCGGGGGAGAAAAATTTTAACGCCCGTACGGGCCTCGCATATACCTACCTTGAAAGAGGCTTTCCCGCGAGCGCCTTGGAAACCATTAAAACCCTTACACCGAAATACCCCTATCAGAAGCGATCTCTTACCCAGGTAAAAAGGGCCATTCGGAAACAGACACGACCCACCCTCACAGGCTCCTATTCCCTCTACGATGATTCTGACGAAAACAGGCTACACACCATGGGGCTCGAATATCGTTTCTGGATCAACAACTTTCACTCCCGCGTAAGCGCCCAGCATCTTCAGGGAAAGGACTCTTTGAGGAAAAACAGGGGGGACATCATAGAGGGGGGAACGATCATCCCCTTTAAGGGAAATTCATCCCTTGGGGTCGATATGGGAGTGGCCGCACTGAAAGATGGTGAGAGTAGTACCGAGTTCACCGGAAAAGGAGATTGGGAAATGGCCTTTTCCAGGGGAGCGGTCCGCGTGAGCATCGAAAGAGAGGTGTTCACCGACACGGCGGAACTCATCGAGAACAGGGTGCGCTATACCGATGGAGGGGCTGAACTTTCCCTCTCCCTCTCATCACGGATCTTCTCACACATCGGGTATCACTACCGGGATTATTCTGACAACAATTCCTCTAATCGCGCATCCGGCGAACTCGCCTACTCTCTGATCAGAGGAACCCCGTCTCTTAAAGGAGGGTACAGGATCGAATACCTCGATTTCAGGAGGGAGAGCGGGAGCGGCTACTTCGATCCGAGCGACTTTCTCTCCCACCAGATCTTCCTCGCCCTTTCCCTGCAGGGCAAGGCTCTTTCCCTCTCCCTGGAACCGTACGGAGGGTACCAGTCATTTCGCCGCGGCGGACAGAACGAGGACGACCTTATAGGAGGAGGATACGCGTCTCTCACCGCCAACATCTCCGACACTATTTCCCTGAAGGTCACGGGGGAGGGAGGGAATTTCTCTCTCAACACATCCTCGGGATTCACCTATTACCAGGTGGGAGGGGCCATTACAACCAGGTTCTGAGAAAACCCCTTCATCTATTACTACCAGTTCCCGGATCCCAGTTCTTTGAACTTTGATCTTGGAATTTTTAACTGTATTACTGGTTTCATTCTGAATTCGGAATTCTGAATTCGGAATTCCGAATAAGCCAGTTCCACGCGGTCTCGATGATATATTCAAGATCATCGAACTCCGGTTTCCACGAAAGAGTTGAGCGGATCCTGGCGCTGTCCGCCACGAGTTCGGGAGGATCACCGGGCCTTCTCTTGGCTTCTTCCGTCTTAAAGTCAATTCCCGTGACCTTCCTGCAGGTGTCCACCACTTCCCGGACCGAGTATCCGTGGCCGTACCCGCAGTTAAAGACATCGCTCTTTCCCCCTTTGGAGAGATAGGCAAGGGAAAGGATATGGGCTTTAGCAAGATCGCTCACATGGATGTAATCCCTTATGCAGGTCCCATCTGGGGTAGGATAATCGGTTCCGAATATTTTCACATCCTCCCGATCACCCTTCGCCGCCTCGAGAATCAAGGGAATGAGGTGAGTCTCAGGATCGTGATCCTCACCGATCTTCCCCTCCGGGTCTGCCCCGGAGGCGTTGAAGTAGCGAAGGGAAACATACCTGAAAGGATAGGCCCCGGAAAAATCTGAGAGAGCCTTCTCCACCGCAGCCTTAGTATTTCCGTAAGGATTGATCGGTACAAGGGGAGAATTTTCAGGGATAGGAACCTTCAACGGCATTCCATAGACTGCGGCAGTCGAGGAAAAGATAAACGCTTCCGTCCCAGAGTCCACCATGGCGCGGAGGAGATTCAAGGTCTTTGAAAAATTGTTTTCGTAATACTTGTAAGGGTCTCTCACGCTCTCCGGCACAACGATGTGCGCCGCGAAGTGCATGACCGCATCTATCGCCCGTTCCTGCAGGATTGCGCCGATTTTCTCCCGATCCCCGATATCTGCGACAACAAGGAGTTCCCCGGGCACGGCCCACCTGTGTCCGGTGGACAGGTTATCCACCACCGTCACATTGTACCCCTCGTTAAGGAGCATCTTCACCACGTGGCTCCCTATGTACCCCGCTCCACCTGCGACCAAAATGTTTTTCATATTTCTCACTCCATCGCGTGAACCTGACACTGAACATCTTTTTGCGACTGATTATACCCTTTGCACGGCAAAAGACAAATCTCAACGACGTACTACGGGACACGAGAACTGGGTATGTCCGAGGTCCTGCGTCCGACGAAAAAAATATAGGAGGAACTTCGGTTTCCGGATGTTCTGAACTTCAGTTCACCAGAGGCTCGGAAATCTGAACCGCTTTATCAAGGAAATTGAATCACTATATTCCTCTTATACACCGACTGCCTTCCTGTTACAATTTAGTTAACGGACAGGGAAGATAGGGGGAGAGGTGGCTGAATCGGTACCCGGCTTAAGAGACCATCACTTCCTATGCCTTCATTTTTTTCCAGGGTAAGGTAAACAAGAGGAGACTATGATGAAGATCTGTATCACTTCTACAGAAAAATCTATGGACGCGCCAGTAGACCTGCGGTTCGGGAAAGCCCCCTGCTTCCTCATCATCGATACTGAATCGATGGATTCCGATTTTCTCGACAACCCGGGAAAAGATGGGCCAAAGTCCGGACTTTCGGCGGCAAGGGTTTTGCTCGAGAAGGGCGTTGAGGCATTACTTTCGGGCTGCGTGGGTGAGAACGCCCGCTCAGCTTTGAAAATTGGCAATATAAGAGTCTTCGAGGGGCTCTCAGGTGACGAATCTCTTCTTGATGCGGTGGAAAAGTTCAAAGAAGGCGGTTTCAGGGAACGGAGCGGCGGGTAAATCACGTAGGAGAGTGGTCGTAATCGGAGCTGAGGGTAGGAAGCCTGTATGTGAGCTGCCCGGTCCCTGGCCCAAAATCCCTTGGATTTCTATCATCTCTTCTATCGGGAAACACTAAGCTTCAATTCCAGATATTCTAGAAAGATACTTGGTTTTATATTGTATGTTTTTATCCTTCTTCCTTAGCAAACAGTTGTACACAAACATCCTCCATTTGTTCGGCATAAGTCTTATAGGTAAGCGAATCGCCACATTCACAATAAATCCTGGAAGAGATATAAATTTGGATTTGAGAAGATTATATTGAAAGGAGACTTCAGCTTTTATATACTTCCATCCTCCCCGACGTTGGTAAAAATTAGAATTGCTCCGTACGAAAACCAGTACCTCAGGGATATTGATCATCTTTATCCCCAGTTTTAACATTTTTACCCAAAGCCAGTAATCCTCGAAAAACACGCATTGATTATAGCTGTTCGCTTTCATTACTTCTCTTTTCCTAAACACCACGGTCATATGGTTTAAAGGATTTCTAAACTTGGATCCCCTCATAATTTCTCTATAAGCTGTAGGAACCTGCCTGATTCTGGCGATATGATTCTTGTTCTCCGAAACTTCCGCAATCCAGGAACCTACCACACCGATATCGTGATGTTCTCCAAGATATCGAATCTGTTTTCCAAACCGCCTATGACTG
>CAZPLX010000117.1:0-5287 GCA_964587345.1 uncultured bacterium | reverse complement strand
GCATCTTCCCTTTCGGATTTTATCTATTCTCTGGAATCCCAGTCATCTCTGGCCAGAGGTCTCGGCTTCTACGAAACTGCCCTGGGCAATGCCTTTTTCCAGGATGAATACAGGGATGCAATTCAGAAAGTAACAGCTGGAGAGATTAGGGAGGTGGCAAAAAGGTATTTCAAAAAAGGAAATTTTGTTCTCTCCCTGGTGGTTCCGAAGGGGAAGGCGGGAAAGCTTTCCAGGGCCAATCTATCGAGGATTGCGGCAAAGGCTTTCAAAAAGGCATCCCGGGAAAGGGATAAGAAAAAGACCTCAATCAAGGAGGTGACTCTTAAAAACGGAATTCGCCTCGTGGTGAGGGAAAACCACTCGGTACCCGTTGTTGCGGTAAGCGCCGGATTTCTGGGAGGTGTGAGGGGGGAGAGGAAGGAGACCAACGGGGCGTGCAATCTCATGTCGCGCATGCTCACACGGGGTACGACTACCCATTCCGCCCAGGATCTTTCACGGATGATTGAGGATATGGCCGGGTCGATCGATTCCTTCTCAGGGAGAAATTCCTTCGGCCTTAACGGGGAGTTTTTAAGCGGAGATTTTGAGAAAGGTGTAAATCTCATGGCGGAGATGATCCTGTCTCCCATTTTCGATGAGGATGAGATTGCCAAAAAGAAGAAAGAAGTTCTCGCATCGATCAAGTCCCAAAAAGATTCACCGGTTTCCTATCTGATACGGCTCTACATGAAAGCCCAATACGGGGCGCACCCTTACGGGATGGATCCCATGGGGACCCCCAAAAGTGTAAACATATTGAAGAGGAACACTCTTGTAGAATATTATGATCGCCTCGTCTATCCGGAAAACATGGTTATTTCCGTGTCTGGGGATATTGATCAGGACTATGCTGTTTCGGCGATTTCTGATGTCTTCGAAGATTTTTCGAAGGAGGGGGATCTTTCCATCAAGAAGAGGGAAAAAGTGAAGGCTCCAGAGAGAGAGACGCGGGTAGAGGAGAAGATCGATAAGCTCCAGGCTCATTTCATTATCGGTTTTCTGGGAACAGATTTTGAGAACGAAGACAGATATGCACTTCGGATTCTCGCGTCTGCCCTCGCCGGCCAGGGGGGAAGGCTTTTCAAGGAGCTCAGGGACAAGCGTTCTCTAGCCTATTCCCTTACTGCCTTTTCTTCGGAGCAGTTTGACAGAGGTTTTTTCGCTTTCTACATGGGGACGGAAGGAAAAAAGCTGAAAGAAAGCGTGGACTCCATGTGGGGAGAGATCATCCGTTGTCTCAAGGATGGGCTTACCGAGGAGGAGGTTAAGAGAGCGAAAAACTTTATTGTTGGGAACTTCGAGATCGGTTTGCAATCGAATCGTTCTTTTGCGGAATCACTCATGTTCAATATCCTCTATGGAATGGGGATCGACTCCATAGGAAAGTTCCCGACGCGTATCATGGCAGTGAAGAAAAGAGATGTTGAAAGGGTCGCAAGGAAATATATAGATATGGATCGATATGTACTTGCGATACTTTCTCCGTGAGGCTTAATGGTGTACGGACGGGAAAGCGAACTCTCAACTTATGAGGCCAGGGGAAGAGTAGAAAAGTTTTCTGCGATTTTCTCCCTCACGATTCTCTGCCTGACGATATTTATCGTTGGCCTCTCCTTCTATGGTCTCTTCGACGTAGATGAGACCCGATATGCCGCTGCTTCTGTCGAGATGGTGAGATCGGGGGATTACGTCATCCCCACTTTCAACGGTGAGCCCAGGTTGAACAAACCGATCCTTTTCTATTGGCTTTTGTCCGGGTCATCCAGGCTATTTGGAAATAGTCCGGGCTCTTTTCGCCTCGCTTCCGCTCTGTTTGCGGCTCTTCTCGTAATGTTCATTGGGCACATAGTCTACCGGGAATCGAGAGTTGAGGGGGGATTTTTAGCGGGAGCGATGCTTGCCACGTCACCTCTCTATGCATATATGGGCCGGACAGCCATGATTGATATGGTTTTTTCCGTCTTCATTTTTATTGCATCCCTGTTTCTCTACCTGGGAATGTTTGACAGCAAGAATATAAGGAGGCTCTTTGTCAGGGCAGGTATCGTTTCTATGGGTCTGGCTTTTATTACAAAGGGTCCTGCAGGAGTTGTTCTTCCCCTTCTTGCCATCTTTCTTTTCTCCTGGATGAATGGGAGACTGAAAAGGATGCTGGAAGCCCTCATCGATGGAAAGGGTATTGTTCTTTTTCTTCTTATCATTCTTCCATGGTATGGCGCAGTGTATCTGCGCATGGGCCCTGAATATTTTTACGATTTTTTCATCAAAGAAAACATTTTCCGTTTCCTTCATGTCACTTCAGGACACAGGGGCCCTCTCTATTACTACATTCCTGTTATAATGCTCGGGATGTTCCCCTGGTCCTTTTTTCTTCCCCAGGCTATTTTTTCCATGATGAGAAGCAGGGGCTTCTCCCTCCGTACTGTGGGGGAAAATATTAGCCTGGACATGTTTCTGTTTGTGTATAGTGCGGTTATATTTGTCTTCTTTTCCCTTTCTGCGACTAAACTGCCCACATATGTTCTTTCAATAATTCCCCCTCTCTCGATCATCGTGGCTCTCTATTTTGAGAAGGTGATCGTAAACAGGAAGTACCCCGATTTTGCATACAGTATAGGAGCATATCTCTTTGCCGCATTTGCTCTCGTTCTCGGAATAGTCATGATATTTGAACGGGATTATTTCCCCGGCATCGAAGCATCGGGGATTGGCAAGGTCATGTTTCTCCCGGGAATCCTCATGTTCACGGCCGCATTTTTCTCCGCCATGTTTACTGTGTTCAGGGCAACGATCCGCCGTGCGCGAATGAAAATTTTCGCGTCCCTCCTGATCTCTCAGATGGTATTCCTCTGGATCATATTTTATGCTGTACTTCCGATGATTTACGAGTACCGTCAGGGTGATATCCAGGCGATATCTGAGATCATCAAAAGCGAGGCGGCGCCCGAGTCTTCTCTGATCTCCTATAGGAAATTCAAGCCTTCGATGGTCCTTTTAACGGGGAAAAAAGTGTACAGCGCATCTAACTTCGAAGAAGTGGTGGCTCATACCCACGGAGTGAAAGACGCCTACCTTTTATGCCGGGGGGGAGAGGGTTCTCGGGTGAACCTTTCCCCGCTGGGGAAGGTCTCAATTCTCTACGAAGGGAACCTCTATTCTCTTTACAAGCTGCAAATGAAATAGGGAGGGAACCGTATGGGCATACGCTACTCTGTCATAGTACCGGTGTACAACGAAGAGGAAAATATTAGCCTCCTCACTGAGGAGATCCTCACGGTGATGGACTCTCTCGGAGATACTTTTGAACTCCTGTATGTGGATGACGGCTCTTCTGACCAGAGCGCCCCTTTGATAAGAGAGGCTACCTCCGAGAGATCCGAGGTGAGGCTCATCCGCTTCAGAAAAAATTTTGGCCAGGCTTCAGCCCTGTCTGCAGGTTTTGATTTTGCCCGGGGATCAGTGGTCATCACCCTCGATGGGGATCTCCAGAACGATCCGAAAGAGATCCCTTCCATGATAAAAATTCTTGAAGAAGGATTTGACGTGGTATGCGGTTGGCGGGTGAACAGAAAGGACAGAGGAATAACAAGGAAATTTCCCTCCTTCGTGGCAAATATGCTCATCAGGAAGATCACCAAGGTATCGGTCCACGACTACGGCTGTACCCTGAAAGTCTTCAGAAAAGAGGTGATAAAACATCTTCCCCTTTATGGAGGCCTCCACAGATTCATCCCAGCCCTCGCTTCCGAATTTGGGGCGAAGATCACGGAAGTCAAGGTACATCACAGGGCCCGGGTCCACGGAAAGAGCAAGTATACACTGTCGAGGACACTTCCTGTCATGATGGACCTTTTGTACGTCCTCTTTACCATGAAATTTTCTCGAAAACCCTTCTACTTTTTTGGGGGGATAGGCACACTTCTTACATTCGCGGGGTCACTCCTCCTCCTCTACCTCACATCTCTGAAGGTTTTCTTTGGCCAGGATATCGGGGGAAGGCCTCTTCTCATATTTGGTGCCATATTTTTTATTGGAGGGGTCCAGCTGTTCAGCCTCGGCCTCCTCGCGGGGCTCCAGTATACCCTTCATATAGAGTCTAAAGAGGGTACGTCCTACTCAGTTCTTGAAATCGTCGAAGGCGGTGAAAATGTCCAAAAAGCTGATTAAGCTCGGAATCGGACTTGCAATCCTCATCCTCCTCATGTACGTAGGAGGCCCGGCGAAGGTCCTGAAAGGTGTAAACGCGGTGGGTGTGCTTCCCTTTTTCTTCGGAGTTTTCCTCTATTTTATGGGTCAGTGTGCATGTTCCGTAAAATGGAAACTTATCGCTGGATCGGTTGAGATCGAGAGGCCACTTATTAACTATGTCATATTCTATCTTTCCGGAATGTTTCTCAATATTTTCCTTCCCACGTCGATGGGGGGAGACGTAGGCAGGGCCTATTTCCTGACGGGGAAAAAGGGGTGGCAGAAAGGATTTGCCACTGTTCTTGCGGAAAGATATACGGGCTTTATTGCCCTCTCTTTATTTCTTGCATGGGGAGTATACAGGGGAGGCGAATTTCTTCCCCCTCTTGCCCGGGAGTTTTTTCTTCTTCTCCCTCTCGCTGTGGTAGGGGGGCCGGTCTTCTTCCTATTCGGAGGAAAAACTCTTCTCTCAAAGATTCTTCCCGAGAAGGTCGAGGTTTTTGATCACCTTTACCAGATATTCCTGAAATGGAAAATCATGTGTCTCTCTCTTCTGATTTCGGCCCTTTTCTATCTTTTCTACATATGGATGCACCGTGTGGTGGGCACGGCCCTCGGCATCTCCATATCATTTTCAACTCTGACCGCCATTGTGACCATGACCTCTATTGCGAGCATGATTCCTATATCTCTCGGGGGGCTCGGTATCAGGGAGGGGAGCTATTTCTACTTCCTGTCCCTTTTAGGGGTTTCCCGGCCCACGGGCGTGGCCTTCGGAATTGCAATTCTTGCGGTGACCCTCTTTCTCTCCTTTACAGGGGGTATTCTCATATACGTTTTCAAGGTTTCCGAACGGACGGGAGAGATCTGAGCGATTGAGCTGGATTCATCGATTTCAGGCTGAAGAGTATATCAGAGCAGTTTCGCGAGAATCTCGTTGGATGTGAAGAGGAGTTTTTCGGGAATCCGGATCTTCCCCGCCTCTTCGACGAGAAATCCTCTTTCCAGGAGATCTTCCAGGGAGCGGGAAAGAAGAGAAGGTATTTTCCCGAACATC
>CAZPLX010000116.1:0-5426 GCA_964587345.1 uncultured bacterium | reverse complement strand
TGTCTGTTCACAAAATCCTGATTTTAAAAGCTCCTCATAAAATAATCAAAAGGTGGTATTCCATTTCACATCAAAGAAATGGATACCACCCTTTTTCTCCTTATGAAAGAACTAATAAATGTGATTGGCCCTCCAGTAGTTTCTGATATTTTCCTTTAAATTATCTGGGAGAGGTACGTAGATGAGTTTTACCGCGGTTGAATCCCCATTTTTAAAGGCCCAGTCAAAGAACTGTACCACCTTCCTGTTGGCATCTGCCTTCTCCTTCGCGAGAAGGATAAAAGATGCTCCGGCGATGGGCCACGATTTTTTCCCTGGAGCGTTCACTAACCAGAGGTAGTACCCTTTCCCGCTGTCCCATTTTGCTGATCCTGCCGCTGCCTTGAAGGCCTCGAAGGATGGGGCGACGAAATTTCCGCTCTGGTTTCCCAATTTGACATAAGTGAGGTGGTTCTGTGTCGCATATGCGAACTCCACATATCCGATAGAGTTTTTTACTCTCTCCACGTAGTTTGCCACTCCCTCGTTCCCTTTTCCTCCGATCCCGACTGGCCAGTTCACCGACTTCCCTTTTCCCACTTTACTCTTCCACTGAGGGGAGACGGAAGAGAGATACGTGGTAAAGATTGCTGTCGTACCCGATCCATCGGATCGGTGTACCACCGAGATGGGGGCATCAGGAAGAGAAATGCCCGAGTTTAGAACACTGATCTCGGGATCATTCCACCTCTTCACCTCTCCCAGAAATATCCGGGCGAGGAGGTCGGGAGTAAGTTTCAGCTCTCCGGACACTATTCCTTTTACGTTCACCACGGGGACAACTCCCCCGATGATGGCGGGGAACTGGAGAAACTTCTTTTTTGTAAGATCCGCCGTTTTTACAGGAGCGTCGGACGCGCCGAACTCAACTGTCCTGTTCGAAATCTGCCGGACACCGCCTCCTGATCCGATAGACTGATAGTTCAGTTTAATCCCCGTCTCTTTCTGATAGTTGAAGGCCCAGGCGGAATAGACGGGATAGGGAAAGGTTGCCCCCGCACCGTTTATGAGTTCTCCCGCAAAGACTGGATATGCGAAAAGCATGAAAACAAGCACTGTCTTCGTGATGGTTCTCTTCATTCTCTTTTCCTCCTTTTTGTTTTCCCCCATGGTAATGGATGATAATAAAGAGAATGAGAGGAAAATGTAAAAGAATTGTAAAATAAAATAATAATTCTGAATTCAGAATTCTGAATTAGACAGGATCCGGGAACCACATATGGTTATAGTGTGAGTTCCTAATTCCTGGTTCCTTGTTCCTATGAAAACCAGGTTTTCATGAAGCGTCAGTTAATGAAACATATTTTGATTGAAACTGCCATTAGTGCACGAGGGTAGTTCAGAGTTCCTGTGGGGACTTTGAACCATATTTATAGGAGATTTTGCGATGAAGTCTGGTGGTTCAGACAGGATTCCTCCTTTTTCGTTTATAGTGGGCCACGATCTTTTGAAGAAGGGCCTTATTTACTGTGCCATTGACCCCGGGATTGGTGGCCTTCTGATTCGCGGTGAGAAGGGAACGGGGAAGACGACGGCGGTGCGCTCCTTTTCCCATGTTCTTCCCGGGAAGGAGGTCGTGTCGGGATGCCGTTTTTCCTGTGTGAAGGGATCTGATATCTGCGTGGAGTGCGCTGCCCGTGGGGACTCTCTCACCTATGAGCGCCGTGGTGTAGGGGTAGTGGAACTGCCTTTGAACGCGAGCGAGGACCGTGTTGTGGGAAGTATTGACATAGAGGGAGCCCTTCGTGAGGGTGCGAAGCGTTTCGAGATGGGTGTACTGGGAGAGGCGAACGGGAACATTCTGTATATAGACGAGGCGAATCTTCTGGAGGATCACATTGTGGACCTTCTTCTGGATGTGAGTGTGAGCGGTGTAAACCGTGTGAGGCGGGAGGGCGTGACTTTTGATCATCCATGCCGTTTCATTCTCGTAGGGACCATGAATCCCGAGGAGGGGGAGTTAAGGCCCCAGTTTCTGGACCGCTTCGGCCTGTCGGTGGAAGTGGAGGGTTTTACCTCATCCCGGGAGCGGCAGGAGGTAGTGGAGCGTGTATTTGCCTTTGAAGAGGGGAGGGGCGTGAAGACGTGGGAGGAGGAAGATGGGGAGATACGGAGAGGGATCGAATCTGCCCGTGCGCGCCTTTCGAAGGTGGAGATGGATGGTAATCATGTCTCCCGTGTCTGCGAGGTAACCTCCGACCTGGGGCTGTACGGGATGCGTGGTGACATCATGTTGATGCGTGTAGCGAGGGCATCGTGTGCCTATCGGGGGGTGGAACGCATCGATTCTGAGGGTTTGAGAGACGGTTTCTCCCTTGCCCTTTCCCACAGGGTGAAGGGGGATCCTCTGAAGGGGAAGATCGGGGAAAAGGGACAGATCGAAAGGGTGTTGAAAAAATTACAATAGGGATCTGGATGCCTAATTACCCCTCAGTTGGTTAAGAGGGGATATCCGGCACTCTTCCAGGCTTCCACACCTCCTCCCAGAACAACTGAATTGGGAAATCCCTAATAGAAAAATTACCGGGGCTTATGTCTCCCGTCAGCCCTTCAGGGGCTTCAAAATGTCGGGAACAGGACCGAAAGCGGGAGGAAGAGACTATCTCCTCGCTTTCATGGAAGCAAGGGTAGTTACGGAAAATACCGAACGCAGGGGATCTGAATTCTGATTAGTGAGATCGGTTTATGGGAATATTTTAGACACTTCGTTCGAATATCCGCTCTCATTGCCTGATGTGTCGTAGGCTGTGACTGAGAAGTAGTAGGTACCTGCGGTAAGGTTTTCTATCGTATATGTGGTATTGGTCCCCACATCAACCGAATGGGAATATGAATGGGAAACCTTGCCGTAATAGATCTTGTATCCTCCCAGGTCATTTATGGGCGAACCGTCCGCATTCGACGTGGGAGCGTTCCATGAGAGTGTGGTGCTGTAAGTTGTCGGGGGGGTAACTACTCCAGTGCCAGAGCAATTCGTAGAAATGCTTCCGTGGTCAGGGTCGTTCGATTGGACATCGAGGGTGCCGATGTAATTCCCTGCGGAATAGGGATTGAAGGTGACGGTAACAGTGCAACTGTCCCCGGCCTGAAGAGTGGGAGCGGAACCTCCGCAGGGCAATTGACCCCCTGAAAGGTCAAGGGTGAAATCCGAGGGGCCTGAGAAGGCGATACTGGAGACATTGAGGTCAGCCGACCCGTTGTTCACAACCGAAATTTCCAGAGGAGATGATTGAGCGCCTGATTCTACGTTTCCAAAATCATGGGACCCCGGGGAGAGGGCGATATCAGGCATGGGATTCGTCGTAGCGTCTCCTGTGAGGCTTACGGTGATACCAGGAGTATCCGGGTCGTTCGAGTCGATATAGAGGTCTGCCGTATGCAACCCCGATGTTGAGGGTATATATGTAATGTTCAATGTTCTCTCTTCCCCGGGCGGTATGTCCCCGTTCGTTCCTCCGAGGGGATTGTCCCCTCCCGATGTGTCTAGTTCAAATTCTCCCCCTCCATTAAGTGCGATATCCTCAACGGTGAGGGGTATATTTCCCGTATTGGTAATGGTTAATTCGAAGGATGTCTGATTGCCCAGAGAAATAGACCCAAAGTCGTAATCAGTTGCGGAAAGAGAAATATTTTGTACCGAGCTCACTGAAATTGAAGAGAAATCAACGCCATTAAAAGTACCGCCGAAATCACAACTTATTGATAATACACTGAATATTGCCAGGATCACACATCCGCTGAAATATCTTTTTCTAATATGGGTAAATATTTTCCTTTTTATTGAATTCATGGTGTTTTCCTCTATCTCTTGGGGGTAGCAATGAGAGTGCCAAAAAAGGAAAAAGTATAAGTAGTTGATTTTATTTATATATTATTGGATTGGAGTATAAAAAATAATTACAATATCGTAATGTTTTGAGCCTCTTCCTCTCCTTTTTCTCCACTTTCAAGGGATTACACCCCCTTATGAGAAAAGACATGTTTGTAATTAATTACCAATAGGTAGTTAATGGGGAAAAAATTACCTTATATGTCTGAATTTGAGGAAAATATTACCTGAAGCTGAGATGAATAGATTGATCCATCAGAAAAAACAATTGGAGGCTTGAAAGGAACTTACACGTGGGCTTTACTGTTTTTGGAGAACCACGAAGAGGGCTCTGGGGTTGGACTCGAGGGTACTTACGAAGAAAGACTCCTCCGAGTAAAGGAGATTGAAATCCTTTGAAAAGAAGGTTCTCAGCTCTTCGAGTGTGTATCTGTACGGGCCGTCGTCCCTCGGTTCTTGAGAAGAGAAGGTCTTCAAGAGGAGAATTCCTCTTTCTTTTAGCAGGGAGGAAACCTTTTCCCAGTACGTGGGCCTTTTTGGGGGATCAAAAACATGAAAGCAGCCCCGGTCGTGGATGAAAGAGAAATGCCCCTTAAGGGCGGAGTCGAGAATATCGTCCACCATAAACTCGATCTCTTTTGCAAGAACTCCGGCATTTTTCACGGCCATCTCTATTGCGCTAGGGGAAAGGTCCGCGGCAACAACCTCATAGCCGTTCTTTGCGAACTCGATTGCCATCGTACCGGGTCCCGTCCCGAGATCGAGGACCCGTCCTTTAGAAGGGCAGAAGCGCCGGACCGCATCCATCACCCCCGGGTCTGCTCCCTCGCAGTACCAGTGGAGTTTCTCCATGGGGGTGTTTCTGTAATGTTCCTCCCAGTCCATGAGAATCTCCTGAAAAACTTTAAAATCGTCCTTTTTTATCTCTCCAACGGGGGAAATCAGCTGTGTCCATAGAATACTCCAAGAAAGAGTGCGAGGAGACTGAAAAAGAGTACCACCCAGTGAAAGGTGCCGATGATAAAAAAAATCTTGTCCGGATTCAGTTCTTTAGCCCCTCCGAACAGAAGAGAGAATATTTTTTTCTCGAAGGAGAGGACCATCAGGTAGAGGAACCATACGATTACCATTGAGGTTATTCCGATGCCCTCCCGTGTGAAGAGGGTGTTGAATCGGCCTGTCAGGTAGAGGAGCCCTCCTCCCGACACTCCTGTTACCACTATGAAGTACCAGGCCTGCTTCGCGAAACGGCTCTCGATCTTCTGAAAAATCAGCGCCTTTGCGAGAGAATCCTCCATGCCTCTGATCGTGGGGATGATGATTGTGGTCACAAAGGCCACGCCGCCGATCCAGAGCACGACGGTTGCGACATGGATGGATAAGAGTATTGGGAAAATGTCCATGATATACTATACACCCTATAAAAGCTGGTTCAACAGTTCCCCTTTTCGACTAATTCCGAATTCTGAATTCGGAATTCAGAATGAATATCTCATCTATGATCCGTTCCCGTCGGACTTCGGACGTCCGACATATTAATTACTCCTATCGGTTACTG
>CAZPLX010000115.1:0-5429 GCA_964587345.1 uncultured bacterium | reverse complement strand
GGCCATGGGGTCAGGCACTGCCTTCTGACTATCTGGAGCAAATTCATCGTTAATGTCAGGAAGCAGGGCCTGACCCCGATGAGTTCCTGGTTTTCCTAGGAACTAGGAACCAGGAATTAGGAACTATAATCTGCCTGTTTCACATTTTCAAGTTATGGGGATTTTTATGAGAGTTTGAGTTCATTAAAGTATGGAATGAGACGATCGTAGGTCTGGGATACAGTTTCAGGGAGAACCCTTACTTCACAGAGAGGGGTCATGAAATTTGTATCCCCTCCCCACCTGGGAAGAACGTGGATATGGAGATGATGGGCAAAACCCGCTCCCGCAACTTTTCCCAGGTTCATCCCCACGTTCATTCCTTCCGGGCGATACACATTCTTGATAATCCGAATTGACTCCTGGAGTAGACGAAACATTTCGCCGCTCACATCTCCTGCAAGCTCACAAAGGTCTCCGTTGTGCTCCCTTGGAGCGATGAGGAGATGACCGGTCGTGTAGGGATACCGGTTGCACATAACCATGGTACGGGATGTTGCGAAAAGGACGAGTTTCTCCTGGATAGCCTGTTCCATTACTTCGAAGCAGAAGATACATTCCCGGCTTTCCATCGACCCGTCCTCTATGTACTCACGCCTCCAGGGCGTGTAGAGCCTCTCCATGAGATTCCCTGTCAGCTATTGATCATCTCCCGAAGGTCCTTCCCCACCTTGAAAAAGGGAATCTTCTTCTCCGGGATAAAGACTTTCTCTCCAGTCTTGGGGTTCCTTCCCTCTTTCGCCTTTCTCAAACGAATGGTAAAGCTGCCAAAGCCCCTGATTTCGATCTTGTCCCCCTTTTTAAGGGCCTCCTTCATGTTCTCGAAGACAGTCTCTACGATGGCTTCGCAATCTTTCTTCGTGAGATATTCAATCTTCTCGGCGAGTTTTTCCACAAGATCGCTCTTCGTCATCTTCCCCCCCCTTTATCTAGTTACGAATTTTGGAATTACAGTTTCAGACATTACCTGACCGATTATACTTTCCACTTCTCCTTTTATCAATTCAATTATGGAAATTTTTTTCTTCGGCGGATACACGATATTGGGCTCTCCTTTTATCCCTACCATCTGGGAAACAATGTCTACCGCATCGTAAAAATTTCCGAGAAAATCCACGAGACCCTTTCCCTTAGCCTGCTCCCCGGAAAAGATCCTCCCATCCGCCATCTTCAAAACCTTGGTCCGCTCGATCTTCCTGCCGTCGGCTACGGCATCGACGAACTGGTTGTAGATGTTATTGATCAGTTCCTGGACCATTGTCCGCTCTTCCTGGGTCATTTCCCGCATGGGGTTCCCCACGTCCTTCATGGGTCCGCTCTTCACAACCATACCTCTCACTCCAAGCTTTTCCACCAGATCCTTCAGGTTCACAAACTCTATTATCACACCGATGCTCCCCGTGATCGACCCGGGATCAGCGATGATCCTGTCCGCGCCGCATGCGATGTAGTAGCCCCCCGAAGCTCCCACAGCTCCTATCGAAGCGATCACCGCCTTCTTGCCCTTTAGCTTTTTCACCTCTTCGTATATTTCCTGGGAAGGGCCGACTCCCCCCCCCGGTGAATTGATCCGTAAGACCACTCCCTTTATCCTCTTGTTTTTCCCGAATCGCCTCAACTCCTCGTTGATCTCTTTAGACGAGGTGATGACCCCCTCGATGGGGATCACTCCAATGCTGTCCTTTGCCATCATAAAGAGATTCCCAATCTTCCCCGCCATGATAAGCCCCAGAGGTATCGCGGCGATGATGAGGAAACTGATGAAACAGCCCCTTAAAAAGGGAGATCTCTTTTTCTTTACAACTCTTCTTCCTTCCATATCCGGCAACCCGTTTCAGCTAAATAGCGCATCCATAAGAGTATGGTATTTTCTCACTATCCCCTTCGGATATTTCTCCCTCTCACCCATCCCCGTTGAGCTTCAATTTCTCTTTTAAGGCTTCTCCCAGTACGGAAACTGTTTCATCCTCACCCTCTATGTAGGCTTCCATTTCCTTCTTCTCCAGCGCCTTCTGGTAGGCTTTGATGCTCAGAGAGAGCTTTCTCTTATCCTTTTCCACGGAAGTGATGAGGGCAGAAACCACATCCCCTATCTTCAGAGCGTCGCCGGGGGTCTTCACATCTTCCCCTCCAATCTCAGAAATGTGGACGAGTCCCTCGATCCCCTCTTCAAGTTCTATGAAGGCCCCGAAATCGGCGAGACTCATCACCTTACCCGTGACAATCGATCCCTTCCTGTAGCGCCTCCCGATATCGATCCAGGGATCTTCCTTCAGCTGTTTGATTCCCAGCGAGAACTTCTGGTGCTCATGGTCGATCTTGAGAACCTTCACCTTGATTCTGTCGCCCTTCCTGTAGAGCTCCGCGGGGTGCTTGATCCTCTGGTTCCACGACATGTCAGAGATGTGAACGAGGCCGTCGATCTCCTCACCCAAATCGATAAAAATGCCGAAATCGGTGATGCTCTTCACGGTGCCTTCAGCGCAGCTCCCCTCAGGACACTTTTCTCTGATCACTTCCCATGGATTTGGGGAGAGCTGCTTGAGACCGAGAGAGATCTTCCGCATAGTATCGCTTATCCTGAGCATAACCACTTCAACCCTGTCCCCGATAGAAAGGATATCGGAAGGATGTTTCATTTTCTTGCTCCACGACATTTCCGACACGTGGAGGAGCCCTTCAACTCCCTCCTCAATCTCGATAAAAGCACCGTATTTAGTGATGTTCGTGACAACTCCGAAGACACGCTGCCCTTCCTCATATTTCTCCCCCACAAGGCTCCATGGGTCCTCTTTGAGCTGTTTGAGACCGAGGGACACCCGCTCCCGCTCCTTGTCGAAGCGGATCACCATCACCTTGAGTTCTTCTCCCACCTTTACGAGTTCCGATGGGTGCGATATCTTTCCGTAGCTCATGTCGGTAATGTGCATGAGCCCGTCTATGCCTCCGAGGTCTATAAAAACACCGTAGTCCGTAATATTCTTCACCTTCCCGTCGAGGATTTCCCCGTCCGTGAGATTATCGAGAATTTCCTTCCTTTTCGATTTCCTGGCCTCCTCCATGTAAGCACGCCTGGAGATCACAACATTCTGTTTCTGACGGTTGAATTTGAGAACCTTGAACTGATCCTCCACCCCGACAAGGCTATCGGGGTCCCTGAGCTGTCTGATGTCGGCCTGGGAGCCGGGAAGAAATGCCTTGGTCCCCACGTTTACTTCGAAGCCCCCCTTAACCCTTCCGGTGACAACGCCCCGAACGTACGTCCCCTCGTCGTACGCTTTCTGTAGATCCTCCCAGAGTTTTGCCTTGTCCGCTTTCGTCTTTGAAAGAATTACCATGCCCGAGGAATGATCGATGCGCTCGAACTGCACCACGACTTCATCTCCCACATTCAGGGGAACTTCACCCCCTTTCTCCTTCACCTCCGAGGTGGGGAAAAACCCTTCAGTTTTATAGTTTATATCCACTGCGATAAGGTCGTCCCCCACTTCCACAACTTTTCCCGTTACAATCTCTCCAGGCCTGAATGACACAACGCTTTCGTTGAAGAGAGTCGAAAAACTATCTTCCTCTTCCTCAGGAACTGATTCTCCCTCCTTCTTCTCCTCTTCCTGGATCGTGAGATCGTCTGTTTTGTTGGAATCCATATTTTGCGCGCCCTCCAGATGTAATTTGCCTGCCCTGCACCTTCATAATGCAAAATCCAACCCTTTACTTTACCTGCCTGACCCACACATTATTCTTATTCCCCTATTATCACGAAAAGTGGCTGTCAAATAAAGAGTTATTCTACATACCCTGTACAGTTTCAACTCCCTCCGCTCCCCACGTGTCCCGCACGTACTCGATGAGATGCTCGATGGCAGAGTGAGGGGTGGAAGCCCCCGCGGAGATCCCCAGCGTAGAGATCCCCTCCATATGCCCATCCAATAGCTCCTCCGCCTTTTCGATGTGGAACACCTTATCGTTGTATTGGGAAGCGAGTTTCGCGAGCCTTCCTGTGTTTGCGCTGTTGTAGCCGCCGATGACAACTATCCCATCGACCGCCCTGGCGATCTCGACGGTCTCTTCCTGGCGGACCGTGGTCGCATTGCAGATCGTGTTGTAGACCCGGATCTCCTGAAATATATCGAGGGCTTTTTCCACCCACCTGAGGAGATTTTCTTTCGTCTGGGTAGTCTGTGCGACGATTCCCGCCTTGGCCCGGTTCTTTGCCTTTAAGATTTCATTTTCGTCGGTGATCACTTCGGTGCGGCCCTTCACATAGCTCAGGATGCTCCTGACCTCGGGATGATCCCGGTCGCCTAGAATCAGGAGGGTGTATCCCTCGTCGGCCAGCCGGGATGCAAACTCCCTTGCCTTTTTCACGAAAGGGCATGTGGCATCTACGAGGGCAAGGTCCCTTACGTCGAGCTCTTCCTTCTCCTCCCGGGTAATCCCGTGGGACCTTATGATAAGGGTGCCGCACTCTATATCCCCCACATCGTTGATCATGGCAACACCCTCCTTCTCGAGCTTCTCCACGATCTGAGGATTGTGAATAATGGGCCCCAGGGTATAGATCTCTTCTCCATCTTTTTTCCCGCTTGTCTCGAAAGCAAGGCGAATCGCTCTTTTTACGCCGAAGCAGAAGCCCGCGCTTCTCGCGACAATTATCTTCCTGATTCTATTTGGCGCCATCAGATCCCTCTCACATCCCTGATGATCCTCTCCACAACCTCGTCTGCCGTGATCAACGTGGTATCGACATAGGTAACACCTTTCGCGAAGCGAAGGGGGGAGTTTTCCCTGATGCTGTCCTGGATATCCCTCTTGATCATCTCCTCGTAATAATCTCTCAAAGAGGAGGTTTCTCCCTCCCCGGGAGATTCCTTCTTCCTCCTCATGGCCCTCACCCACGCGAGGGCGTCGAGGAAATATCTGTGGGGAGCTTCGGGAAAAATTACGGTGGTGGCGTCCCTCCCTTCACAGACCACCTCACCCTCTTCTCCCATCTCTCTCTGCATCGAAACGAGCACCTTTCGGACCTCGGTTACCTTCGAAATATCAGATGCCTTCCTTCCCATCACCTCGCCTCGGATAACCCCTTCGAGATCTTCTCCATCTACGGTGATCCTCTGGGACCCCTTCCTGATCACAAAACTCATCTTCACTCCCGAGAGGAGCTCGAAAAGCGCCTTCCCGTCAGAAAGGTCAACCTTCTCCCTCATGGCAACCCACGCAGAGGCTCTGTACATGGCCCCCGTGTCGATCAACCGGTATTCCAGCCTCCCCGCGAGCATTTTCGACACCGTCGTCTTCCCCGATCCGGGAGGGCCGTCGATTGCGATGACAGAACTGAATTTCAAATTCCAAGAGCCTCCAGGGTGGGGTAAAAGCGGGGAAAGGAG
>CAZPLX010000114.1:0-5446 GCA_964587345.1 uncultured bacterium | reverse complement strand
TCGAGGATTCCCGCCCCTGAAAGAAAGGGAATTCCTCCCTCCCCCCCCATGGAAAAATTTGTTCCCAAGGAGATGGGCAGATTCATGGACACCTCATGAGCGGTCTCGGCAAGCGCGAGGGTGAAGAGGGCGAAAAAACCTCCTCTAAGGCGAATGGCGAATATACCGGTGAAAAGAGCAATAGCACACGAGAGGATGAGGGTCAGAAAGAGGGTAAGGGGAAGAGGAAGGAGTGTGCTCATAAGTGCAAACCCGTAGGATCCGACTCCGAAGAAGAGGGCGTGTCCCAGGGAAATCTGTCCACAGATTCCTCCAATGAGATCCCAGGAGAGGGTAAAGAGGACAATAATGAGTCCTGTGATGAGAATCGCAAGATAGTAAGGGTTGAGGCCTGTTGCGGGAAGGATCAGCAAGACGCCCACTATGCAAATGAGAAGGTTATCGGTTTTCATCGCATCCTCTACATCTCTCTTTCGAGAGAAAATCCGAATATTCCCGCTGGTTTGACGACGAGAAGGATAAGTGTGCAAAGAAGAAGTCCCCCGTAGGCCAGGTAAGAGGGGAAAAAGGTTGCGATGAGGGAAGTGATCACTCCGAAGATGATTCCCGTTGCACATACGGGGAGCAGTCGTTCATGTCCCGATATGATGACAATGATGAGGGAGAGGACCAGGGGCATCCTCCCCCCTGTGGGGGAAAGGCTGATTGACGGCGCAATCATGTATCCCGCGAGGGAGGCGATTCCGCAGGATATCGAAAAGGCGAGGGCCCGGATAAAATCGGTGTCAACACCTACACTCCTCGCCATCTCTTCGTCTTCCGCGGTGATCTTCATTGCGAGGCCCAATCGGGTTTTTTGTAGAACCAGGAAAAAGAGGGCGGTGATTATGAGGAAGAGGGTCTCCTTTACATGCCAGGGAAAAATGAAGATGTCTCCTCCCTTGAACAGAGCTTTTCCCTGACTTATGGAGAGAGCCCGGGCTCCCCAGACGATGAGAGCAATCTGTTCAAAAAGAATCGCCACAGCGAGAGTAGATACAGCGATGGCGAAGGAATCTTTTCTCAGAGGGTTTACCACGGATTTTCCAATAAAAAATCCGATGAGGGCCGGGCCAAGAAAGGCTACGGGAGTGATGAGAACAGATCCCCCGGGAAAGAGTGCTGCGGACGAGTATGCGAGATAGGTGCCGAGAAGAAAAAACGCGCCATGGGAGAGATTGATGACCTTGATCACATTCATGACAAGGGCAAGGCCTGCGGAGAGTGCGGCGAGAGATACTCCAGAGAATAGTCCGTCGACTATGGCAGGAGTGAGATCTGTCATTTCCCCGGTGCAATAACGTGGAACTCTTTATTTTTCCACTTTATCAGGGTTCCCGTGAGCCTTCTCTCCTCTCCCCAACGGGCCTGGTGAGCCTTGTCGAAGAAGTAGGTTCCCGCGGCTCCTTTTAATCCCCCTTTTTCGAGTTCAATGATAATTTTTTCCCCGTTCAGAGAGCCTGCCCTCATCACAGCGGTTACGAGAATTCTCAGGGCATCTCCCGGGAGGGTGTCACCGTAGCCTGTCGGGAAATAGCCGTACGATTCCCGGAACCTCTCGAAATAAGAAGTGGCAAGGGAGGAAGAACCCCTGTAACACGAGGTGAGGGCATAAAGGGGGAAGGGGGGATCGAGTTCCCGGACAACCCTCCCGTCCGCGAGGGTTCCTCCCACGGAGAGGAGGGGACCCCTGTATCCAGCCGAAATGAGCCCCTTTACCACTTCGATCGAGTTTTTTCCAGGATCTGCGAGAATTACGATTCCTGGACGAAACCTTTTCATCTTGAAGGCTAACGGCCTGATCACCGGATATTTCGGGGAGTAGAAATCAGAATAGGTTTCTGAGATTCCCCTCTTTTCGAGAATAAGTTTAAGTGTTCTTCTGAGTTCCCTGTTCCACCTGATCCGGGTACCTATAAAGGCGTAGGTGGAATAGTTTCCCTTCTTTACGAACCGGGCGATCATTTTTCCCCACCGCTGGATAGAATATCCCGTTCGGAAGAGAAATCTGTACCGGGATCGATTTTGTTCAACCTTCCGTGTGATTGAATCCGATGCGGAGATGGGAATGAGAAATATCTTCCCGTAATTTGCCGCAACTTCCGCCACCCCCATCGTTTCTTCCGAGAGGTAGGCGCCGATGAGAAAATCAACCTTCTCCTTTAAGATCAGACGGAGCGCTTCTTTTCGTGCCCCGCTCACATTTCCTTCAGAATCAGCCACTTTGATGAGTATTCTCTTCCCTGGGATTCCCCCCTTTTCCTCAATCTGTTTCAGTGCCACATTCACGCTTCTCTGGAAAGAGATCCCTCCCGAGGCGAATAGCCCGGTAAGAGGAATAATGACCCCCACTTTCAGATCCCTCTCCTCTTCTCCTCTTGCGGGGATAGCCGAGAAGAGGGAGAGGATAACTATCCCGAGAAAAAGACAGATGAGAGAGGAGTATTTATGTCCCATCAGTTAGCCCCTCCCCCTTTTTTTTTACTCGAATCACAAAAGGGGTATTACTTAAGCGGATGCACTGCCTTTTCTTTCGCCCTCGAAACTCGAAACGCGAAACTCTGAACTCTCTTATCTCTATTATCCATCCCTTTTTCAGGAAAAAGTCAATCCCTCCCCTTTGGGAAAAGGGGGAAAGAGGAAAAATGAAAGTGGAGATTTGGAACGATTTCTGCTATTAATCCCTAGTGTACTCGACGGGTGCAAAGGGAGGAGGGAATGGAGAACATTAAATCTCTGGCCGTTCTGACCGGCAGAATCTTGCTGGGACAGATTTTTCTCGTCTCTGCTCTTGGTAAAATTGCAGATTTCCAGGGAACAGAAAAATACATGGCTGCCCATCACATGCACGCAGTGGCTATGTGGCTCGTGATCGCAATCCTTATCGAGCTTTCAGGGGCGCTCAGCGTACTCACCGGTTGCCGCACCCGTATGGGGGCAACAGCTCTTCTTATTTTCCTCCTTCCCGTTACCTTCATCTTTCACCGTGATCTGGGAAACCGTCTCCAACTTGTTATGTTCATGAAAAACATGGCGATTCTTGGAGGCCTCTTCATGCTTCTCTGCTTTGGACCCGGGAAATTCAGTATCGATTGGTGGAAGAGGGGAAAAGGAGAAGGCCCACTACAATCAAATGGAGGGTCACATGATTGACAGAGCGTTAATCGCCCTTGGGGGCAATGAAGATGGTGAAGGGATAGGGAAGTTTCTCGGAGCTCTTGCGCCGGAAAAGAGGATTTCTGTCCATGGCTTAGGGGTTGTGGACATAGAGGGAATTGAAGACAGTCTCTCGGGAGCTCCCGTGGGGGCAATATCCATGGCGGAGAAGGCAGAACAAAAAGTAGCGGAAAAGGAAAAGAAAAGAGTCATCGCCTTTGTGGAAACCTTTGGGAATTCTTTCGACAAGAGCAGGATTGAGTATGACTATTCCGTCGTGGAAGGGAGTCCGAAAGAGGAAATTCTCGAGAGAAGCAGGGGATATGATCTTCTCATCGTGAACAGCGATTCGGTATTTTCCTATTCCCGCGAGGAAAAATCTCCCGCATTCTTATCGGAGCTGATCCACAAGGCATTTGTTCCTGTGATCTTTTTTAAAAAAGAGTGTAAGGGAACACACACGGGGATTGCCTGCGATTTTGGCAGAGATTCCACACATTCCATTTACACCTTTCTTCATCTCGGAATTCACCGGGGGAAAAAGGTGATATTTTCACACGTGTCCAGCCACGGGAAAATGGAGAAGAGATTCAGTGATTACATTGCCCATTTCTCGGCTCATGGATATGGTGAGATACAGGAGTCGGCACTCGAAGGTGACAAAGTATCGGCGATACGGCGTTTCGTGGAAACTGAGGATATTGGCCTCCTCGTGATAGGCAAGAAGGGAGAAGACACATTGAAGAATTATATCTTCGGTTCCCTTACGGATGCCCTCATAAAAGATCCTGCCTGTTCGCTTTTCATACACGCTTAGGAGGTAGTGCGGAGATGCATGTGCAAGTGTGGAGGAAATATAGCGTTATTTTGCTTACTCTTCTTACCATTTTTATTCCCACGATAGGCTTGTGCGCGGAGGAGGGGGGTGCACTGGGGAAGGAACTCTCCCTTTTCTGGATTTTGCCCTTTGCGGGGCTTTTACTCTCTATCGCGATCTTTCCTCTTCTCTCTCCCCATTTTTGGGCAAAGCATTACGGGAAAGTGGCTGCCCTTTTTGGTGCTCCTGTGGCGCTCTATTTCCTTTATCGGGATGCTCATGCTGTAATTCATACTGCTGAGGAATATATCTCATTCATTATCCTCCTCGCCGCACTCTTTATCATTTCGGGGGGTATTCTCCTAAAAGGGACGATCAAGGGTTCCCCCGTTACGAACAGTGTCATTATCCTCATTGGGTCGGTTATCGCAAACCTTCTGGGGACCACCGGGGCCGCCATGCTTCTTATTCGGCCTATTATTCGTGCGAACAGGTGGAGGAAGTCGTACGCACACGTGATAATCTTCTTTATCTTCATCGTGGCAAACATAGGAGGGTCTCTGACACCTATAGGGGATCCCCCTCTCTTTCTCGGATTTCTCAAAGGGGTTCCCTTCTTCTGGACACTCAAACATCTCATCCACCTCTGGGCCTTCGAGGTTCTCCTCGTTGTGGCCATATTTTTCATTTTCGATTCAATACGTTACAAGAAAGATATGGAGAAGTATGGGGATGAAGTGAGGGGGGAGAAGAGCTCTATTAAATTTGAGGGATCCTACAATTTTCTTCTCCTTCTTGCAGTGATCGGTGCAGTCTTCATCGATCCTCCTTACAGGGAAATCATGATGGTTGCTGCCTTCCTTGTTTCTATAAAGGTAACCCCGAAAAGCCTCAGGGATGAAAATGAGTTTACCTACCACCCCATTGAGGAAGTGGCCAAACTCTTTGCGGGGATATTCGCGGCTATGATCCCTGCGCTTCTTATCCTCAAAGCGAGGGGAGGCGAACTTGGGGTAACTCAGACGTGGCAATTTTTCTGGGCCACAGGTTCCCTCTCCAGTTTTCTTGATAACGCACCTACTTACCTCACCTTCCTATCCCTTGCACAGGGTCTTGGCGCCAATCCGGAAGTTGTGGGAATCCCCGCGAAGCTCCTGGTGGGGATATCTGCGGGAGCTGTGTTCATGGGGGCAAACACCTATATCGGCAATGCGCCCAATTTCATGGTGAAATCGATCGCAGAGGAAAACAGCGTGAAGATGCCCTCATTCTTCGGTTACATGATCTATTCCGTCTGTATTCTTGTGCCCACCTTTTTTGTGGTGACCTACTTATTCCTGAGATAATCAGAACATGTCCGACGTCCTACGACCGAGGTCCGACGAAAACCGGGAACACAAATTTGCCCGATCGTTGTTCCGTGTTTCGCGTTTG
>CAZPLX010000113.1:0-5513 GCA_964587345.1 uncultured bacterium | reverse complement strand
GGAGGGAGGAGGATTTCATATGAGATGGCGGTCCAGAAAGAACATTGCGTCATATTTTCTCATCACTCTTACTATCTTCATCACAACCTTCTCCGCAGGCACCTATATATCCAGAGTAAACTCCTGTCGGACCGATCAAACCCGAAAACTCGCGGAACTATTAGAAAAGATAGAGGAATACAACAGATCAGTCGATTCCGTCACGAGATCTATAAAGGGTGCATCGCCCTATGTGGGTGATCAGAGAGCAAGGCACCTCGCAACCCTCTTTCTCGAATATTCTGCGAAAAGCAGTATCCCCGTGAGGGTCTTTCTCCTCATTGCAAAAGTGGAGAGCGATTTTCGCAATATCAGGTCGAAGAACGATTTTGGAATCATGCAAATCAATCGCTTCTGGCTTAAAAAGTACGGAGTCTCCCCTCAAAGCGCTTTGGAGGACAGGAAGAATATCGAACTTTTTGTGCGGATTATGAAAAAGCTGAAGGATCATCCCCTCAGTTATTACCATTCATGGACACCCCAGGTGAGGAAAAAGTATGAGCGGCGCCTGAAAAAAGTAGCGACCCGTTTATTGTGACAGACCTGGGAGAGGCTCACACGAAAAGTGGTCTTATCGAATAACCATCTCCGAAGAGACTCTCACTCTTTTTCTCTCCGCAGCGAGGTGACTGTTTCACCCCCTATGCCCCAGTTATCTGTCTCAACTTCCTCGATGACTACGACTGTTGTGGCGGGGTTTTTCCCAGAATTTCCTTGAGGAGAGTCGTAACTCCCCGGATCAGTTCATTATGAAGGCCTGAAAGATAAAGTAATCAGTAATATTATCCGATAATAGGGAAAACACTTGTGTAAAAGCCAAATGGATACGGCACATTACAAAATCATCCTAGATAATATCAGTGAACATATTCTCCTGATAAACTCTGAGACCTACCAGATCGAATTTGGGAATCGCGCTTTCCTTACGGACTCCGCATTGTCTTCAGAAAATATAGAGGGAAAAAAATGTTTTTTTGTTACTCACGGGAATGAAATTCCCTGCTTTGATATGGACGAGGAGTGCCCGATCCGAATCATCAAGGAAACAGGGACTCACTGCACGATAATACACGACCACTCGGGGAAGCTGATAGAAATATCCGCTTTCCCCGTCAAAGATGAGAAGGGGGAACTTCAATCCATAATCGAGATCATGAGAGATATTACGGGGGAAAAAGAACTCGAGGGTGAGCTCAAGGAAAAAAAGCGACTTCTTGAAGAACTGCTCCACACCTGTCCAGACGGAATTATCGCAAATGATAGGACAGGGAATATATTTCTCTTCAATTCCGGATCGGAAAAGGTTTTCGGGTATAAGAGCGAGGAGGTTCTGGGAAAGATTCATGTAAGGGATCTCTACCATGAGGAGGAAGCAAAACATGTCAAGGAGATCCTCTACGGTGAAGAGTATGGGCGGCCAGGAATTTTCTCAGGATATGAGACTCACGTGGTGAACTCTTCAGGGGAAGAGGTGCCCATACGCCTCTCGGGAACACTCCTCACGGATGAAGAAGGTAAGGAAATAGGAACAGTGGGATTCTTCCACGACTTGAGCGAAAGGAGACGGTTGGAGGCAAAACTCAGGGAATCGGAAAAACAGTTTCGCTCCATCTTCAAGAACGTGAGTGACGCCATCGTTACATGTGATGAGATAGGTGAGATTATACTCTCCAACAATGCGGTGGAATCCCTCTTCGGTCGAAACCGGGAAGAATTCGAGGGAAAAAACATCAGAAGCCTTATGGCTCCTGTTGAAAATGCCAAACCGGGACTCGACGTGGCTGGACAATTACGAAATATCGCAGGGAGATCGATAGAGTGGGAAGCTCAACGTAAGTCGGGCGAAAGGATGACCGTCATGGTTTCTATTTCAGAGATAGACTTGGGAGAAAGGATAGTCTACACACTTATTATGCGGGATGTTACACCCCAGAAAGTTCACGAAGAAGAGTTGAGGGTCCTCTCCATTACAGATGAGATGACGGGGCTTTACAACCGCAGGCATTTCTACTCTCTTGCGGAGAAGATAATGGCTCTCGCAGACAGGACAGGAAAGCCCTTTACCGTTATTATCCTCGATATTGATAATTTTAAATCTTACAATGATACATACGGCCACCTGGAGGGGGACAAGGTTATCAAAAAACTCGCAGAGACTTTGAAAAGGGAGTTGAGAACGATGGATTCATCCTTCCGTTACGGGGGAGAGGAATTTCTCCTTCTTCTGCCCGATACAGACGAAGAGGGTGGATGCATAGTCGCGGAGCGGGTCCGGAAGGCCTTCCACAATGTACTGTTCACACCCCAGGGCTCACCTGTGAGAGTTTCACTCTCCATCGGTGTCGCAAAGTTCAGGAAGGGATTTTCCTTGGATGAAACTCTCAGGTGCGCAGACCTGGCAATGTATCAGGCGAAAAATAGGGGCAAGAACAGGACCATACTCTATGGTTCAGAGGAAGACAATTCACTCTCTCGGACAAACCAGGAAGATAATTAGCTCATATCAGGGGATGGTCTTATCGAATAACCATCTCCGAAGAGACTTTCACTCTTTTTCTCTCCGCAGCGAGGTGACTGTTTCACCCCCTATGCCCCAGTTATCTGTCTCAACTTCCTCGATGACTACGACTGTTGTGGCGGGATTTTTTCCCAGAACTTCCTTGAGGAGATTTGTAACTCCCCGGATCAGTTCCTTTTTCTGTTCCGGAGTGGCCCCCTCTTTCGTAATTTTTATGTTTACATAGGGCATTGCATCCTCCCAACCAGGACTTTTTTATTCCCTCTATCTTGAAGGGCGCAGATAGAGGAACTATTTCTTCCAGGGCACCCGAATATTTCCCTTGCGAATCGTCACTTTCCTCTGATCCATGAGTTCCATGAGAGGGACAGCGAACTTCCGCGTGGTCCCCGTGAGATCCTTGAAATCGCTTATGGTGATACTCTCATTGTCTTTCAGGTAGGCAAGGAGAATTTTTTCCACCCCCCTTAGTACTTTCGTGGAAAAAAAGAAATCTCTGTTCCTCTGGATAGCTCCCTCACGGGACAAGCGGACAAGGATCTGTCCTGTCTCTGCGGAAGAGGCGCCAACTTCCTTTGCGATTTCCCCTGCAGTGGGACCTGCGACTCTTTTTCCCTCGATAAAAGAGAGAATCCTTTCCTCAGACTTCTCGAGATGTTGCGAACGATCCGTAAGGGCTGATGAAGGAAGGTACCCTTCGTCGGTTTTTATTACTGTCCCCTGCTCCTGAAGAATCTTAAATGCTTCCCCTGCGAGGTAAGGAGAAATCTTAGTCTTTGCCACCACTTCGGAACGGGGAAATCCCACCTTTGCCTTTGCCTGTTCCGACAGGGAAAGGAGTGCTTCATGGAGGCTGCGGCAGGCGAGATTCACAGAGGACCGGAGAAGATATTCCCCGCTTGTTGTCTGATAAAGATCCCCCTCTTTACAGAGGGAGCGAAGTTCCTTGGCAACGGAAGAAAATTCGAGACCCGTGGCAAGTGCCCCTCTCTTTTCCCCGAAGGGGTCTCCGCTTTGCTCCTCTGCAAGAGAGAGGATCTGTATCCGGGAATCTCCATTGAGAAGGCCGATAAGAGATCCCGGAGATTTTTCAATTTTTCCCGGTCTTCTTTTTGGGGGGAAGGGGTTGAGGACGATTCCTCCTCCTACGGTGTATCCAAAGTTTTTTAGCCGGGAAAACCCACGGAGGATAAAGCGCTCCTTGCCAAGAACCATCGCCGGTGAGAGAAGTCGGATTCTCGCGATTCCATTTTCCCCTGGGAATATCTTTTTTTTGCCGTACGGTTGGATTATTGCCTCACCGTAAGTTGTGCCGTAATGGATGTTTACCCTGGTTCCGTAGGTGAAGGGCTTCGTATGGACCGGGAGATTTTCCACAAGAGCATCTATCGACCTTGTAGAGAAGGCTTCTCCACTCCGGGATAGCATGTCACCTCTTCTCACTTCACCTACCGATATTCCTGAAAGGTTGGCTGCTGTGCGGCTCCCGGGGATTGCCCGTTCCATTTTTTCCCCGTGGGATTCTATGTAGCGGATCCGGACTTCTTTTTCTCCGGGATAGAGCCACAGCTCATCACCCTGTATAAAGGACCCCGAGACCAGGGTTCCCGTCACCACGGTTCCTATCCCCTTGAGGGTGAAAACCCTGTCGATAGGAAACTTTAAAGGCCGATCTGGAGATCTCTCTTCTATTGTTTCCGCGAGATCATCAATGGTCTGCAAGAGAAGTTCGAGTCCTTCTCCCGAGAGAGATGAGACCTTGACGATAGGAGCATCCTTCAGAAAGGAGCTATCAAGAAAATTTCTTACCTCTTCCTCCACCAAGGAGATCCATTCGTTCTCCACCTTGTCCACCTTTGTGAGGGCGACCAGTCCTCTATCTATCCCGAGAAGGCGGCAGATATCTGCATGTTCCTTCGTCTGGGGCATAATCCCTTCGTCGGCTGCGATGACAAGTATGAGGAGGTCAATCCCTGTTGCTCCCGCAACCATGGTCCGAACGAATTTCTCATGGCCAGGTACGTCTACGATTCCCGCCCGGGTTCCCGAGGGGAGTGTAAGTGATGCAAATCCCAGTTCAATGGTGATACCGCGCTCTTTCTCTTCCTTCAGACGATCTGGATCTATCCCCGTAAGGGCTCTCACAAGTTCGCTCTTCCCGTGATCGATGTGGCCTGCTGTTCCTATGATGAGCCTTTTCATGGGGCCAATATACCATAAACCCCAGTTCCCCCTTCCCTGATCCCAGTTCCTGTTTTTTTTGGGATCCGGAAACTTTGAACTGGGAACCACATTTTCTCATCGGAGAACTCTAATCTATGAACTCGAGTTTATGTTCTGCTATACTAATCAGTACGTTACAGAATGGGAAAAAGGAGGGAAGTTGCCGTTCAGGGATCTTGGACATTTTATGGAGACTCTCGAAAAGAGGGGTGAGCTCGTCCGGGTGAAGGAGGAGATTTCCCCCTACCTGGAGGCTGCGGAGATTGCCGACAGGCTCGTGAAAGAAGGGGGGCCGGCGGTACTCTTTGAAAATGTAGAGGGAGCGAAGTTTCCCCTCGTCATGAACCTCTTCGGGACTATGGAAAGAATGTGTCTTGCCCTTGGGGTCGGTTCTTTTGACGAGATTGCAGAGAGGATCAAGGAAGTGATTGAGCCTGAGATTCCTTCGAAGCTCATGGAAAAGCTGAAGATGCTTCCCAAACTGAAGAGACTCGCTGATTATGTTCCAAAAATAGTGAAAGATGGCCCCGTGAAGGAGGTAGTGGTCCAGGAGAAGGACATTGATCTTTCAGAACTTCCCGTGGTGACCACTTGGCCGGGAGATGGAGGGCCTTTCATCACACTCCCTCTGGTTTTTACAAGGGATCCCGGGACGGGCATAAGGAACGTGGGGATGTACCGTATGCACCTCTACGATGAAAAATCGACAGGGATGCACTGGCATGTGCACAAA